>NZ_BAEU01000034.1:0-38496 GCF_000246875.1 Halomonas sp. KM-1 | reverse complement strand
TGAAAAATTTGAAATCCTTATGCTGGGATTAAAGGCAACCGGGAGCAGGAAAGATTGAACGAATGCGACAGGCTTGCTGAATGTCCGAGTCGAGCCGGCCGCCCTGGCATATTGATTCGAGCTGATGAAGCACGCGCCAGGGAAGCGAGCTCAAAGCCGCATGGGGCGGACGGGTGGAGCAGGCCGGCTCAGAGCGCCGGACGGCCCTCGACGTGCAGGAAGAAGGGATCGACCCGGGCGCCTCCCGGCTCGCTGACGCTCTTGCGCATTTCCGACGGCGTCATGCCGAAGGCACTACGAAAGTGGCGCGAGAAGTGGGCCGTATCGGCGAAGCCGCAGCGCTCGCCGATTTCGGTAATGCTCTTGCCGGTGTAGTGCAGCAGCCACACACCGTAGCGCAGGCGCAGGTCGCGGGAGAACTTCTGCGGACTGACGCCGAGCGTCTCCTTGAAGCGGCGCTCCAGATTGCGCCGTGAGGTACCGACCCGCTCGGCGAGCACCTCCATGGAGATCATCTCCCCCAGGTGCTGCTCGAGCAGGGCAATGGCCTTGCGCACCAGGCGGTCCTCGATCTTGCCGAACACCACCGGCTGGGGCTGGGGGTGAACTCCCGTTCGCGCCTCGTCGAGCAGCATGATGTGCAGGCTCTTCATCGCCCATGCCTTGCCCAGGTGACGCTCGATGAGATAGGCGGCCAGGTCCGCTCCCGCCGCGCCACCGGCGCAGGTGAGACGGTCGCCGTCGTCGATGAACAGGCGATCGGCGACGGGCTCGATGGCAGGAAAGCGCTGGATCATGTCGCGGTGGTGATACCAGCTCACGCAGCAGCGGCGCCCCTTCATCAGCCCCGCCTGAATCAGCGCAAAGACCCCGGTGCACAGCCCGACCAGCGGCACCCCGACATCCGCCGAGCGACGCAGATAGGCCAGCGCCGTGGAGTCCACCCGGTCGCGCTCGTCCTGCACCCCGCCGATCACCACGATGTAATCGAAGCTCGCCGGATCGCGGAAGGGCTCGCAGGGCGAGATGGCCGCCCCGCAGCTGGAAGTGGCCTGCTCCCCCGTACTGGTCATGAAGGTCCAGTGGCAGCGCAGCTGGCGGCTGCGGTCACCCTCGTCGGCCGCCAGACGCAGGCAGTCGACGAAGGCCGCAAACGGCAGCAGCGTGAAGCGGTGCAGCAGGACGAAGCCGACCGAGAGCGGTTCTTGCACAGCGACCGGGATCATGAGGAAACGTCCTTTGGGCAGGGCTCGATACTCTACCCCGACATTGCCCCTGACGCCCGTGTCGGTCAAGTCAGCGGGACGATGCGACGAGACAAGCCGCCGTTAGCCCCCGGTCATGTTCATGAAGCGCACCACCTGCACGTCGCCGTCGGTGGTGAAGTGGTGACGTTCGGGCTTCTTCTGCATGGCGGCAACGATGGCGGCCTTGAGCCGTTCCAGATCGCCGGGGTGGCGGCGCATCACCGCGCGCAGGTCGACGGAGTGTTCGTTGCCCAGGCACAGCAGCAGGCGGCCTTCGGCAGTGACCCGCACGCGGTTGCAGGCGGCGCAGAAGTTGTGGCTGTGGGGCGAGATGAAGCCGATGCGCGAGTCGCTGTCGGCCATGCGGTAGTAGCGCGACGGCCCCAGGGTGGTTTCGGTGGTGGGCAGCAGCGTGTGGCGCGTCTCGATGGCGGCGCGCACGTCGTCGCTGGAACAGAAGGTCTCGCCGCGATCGTGGCTCATGTTCTGGCCCAGCGGCATCTCCTCGATAAAGCTGATGTCCACCTCTTCCTTTCTGGCGAACTCCACCAGGTCGAGCACTTCGTCGTCGTTGCGCCCCTTGAGGATCACCGCGTTGAGCTTGATGCGCTGGAAGCCGGCCTCCTTGGCGGCGCGGATGCCGTCGATCACCTTGGCCAGATCGCCGGTGCGGGTCAGGGCGCGGAAGCGCTCGGGATCGAGCGAGTCGAGGCTAACGTTAAGCCGCTTGAGCCCGCCTTGATAGAGCACGCGGGCGTGCTTGACCAGCCCGGCGCCGTTGGTGGTCATGCCGAAGTCGCGCAGGCCGGGCAGCGCGCCGAGTTCGGCTACTAGCTCCTCGATGCCGCGACGCACCAGCGGCTCGCCGCCGGTGAGGCGGATCTTCTCCACGCCCAGCTCGACGAAGGCTCGCGACAGGGTGGCGATCTCTTCCAGGGTCAACAGCCTGGCCCGAGGCAGGAAGGTCATCTCCTCGGCCATGCAATAAACGCAGCGGAAGTCGCAGCGGTCGGTGACGGAGAGGCGGACGTAGCGCACGCTGCGGCCGAAGCCGTCGGTCAGGCTCATGCGTTCTCCTCGGCGTTGACTTCTACGTGAGATACGGCATCCATCGGCAGACGGGCGATCAGCTCGCCGACCTGCTCGGCCACCTCGTTGACGGTTTCGTCGTCGTAGCTCTGGCCGCGACGCTTGCGAAAGCCCTGTTCATAAAGCTTGACGTGTTCGCTGGCGCTCACCCCTGCCCGGGCCAGGCAGTGGGTCACGCAGTGCATCTGGCAGCCGTCGATGGCGACGATGGGCCGCCCCGAGCGGGCGATGCGCACCAGGCCCGGCACACCGCCGCCGACGCCGGAGATGCACGACATCTCGGCCACGCCGGTATGGTCGAGCCGCACGGCCACGTCGTTGGCCAGCTGCGCCACGTCGGAGCAGCCTGAGCAGGAGTAGACCAGGGTGCGAGGTTTGTTCGCGGTTCGGGACATGCAGCCCTCCCTTTTTGCCACGCGCGACCCCGCGCCGACGAACTCAGTCGTCGGCCAGCATGGCGTCGCGCAGTTTCTGCTCGTCGAGCACCGTCAGGCGCTGGCGGTCGATGCCGATCACGCCGCCGTCGCGCAGTTTGGCCAACAGCCGCGACAGGGTCTCCGGCGTCATCGCCAGTTGGGCGGCGAGCCAGCGCTTGGGAATCGACAGGCGCACCACCCGCGGGCTCTTGCTGCGCCCCGCCGGCAGCTGACGCAGGATGTAGCTGACCAGCCGCGACATGGCATCGGCCTGGGTCAGCAGGGCCAGATCCTCGAGACGCTCGGTCAGCTCCAGCGCCAGCCGGCTCATGAACTCGGCGCGGCAGGCGGGCTGGCGGTCCATGATCTCGCGACAGTGCTGAGCGGGAATGGCCAGCACGTGGGTGCGGCGCAGCGCCTCGGCGGAGTAGAGATAGACCCCCGCACTGGAGACCATGCTCAGCTCGCCCAGGGTGCCGCCGCGCTCGACGCAGCGAATGGTGGCCAGGCGGCCGTCGCCCGCGCTGCGCGCCAGGCGCACCGCACCGTTGATGACGATGTAGAGCCAGTGCGCCGGCGCGTCCTGACGAAACAGCCATTCGCGGGTCTTCAGCGACTGCAGCTCGGAGTCCTGCAACAGCGCCGTTACCTCTTCTTCGTCGAGCTCGCTCAACCAGGGCACGCCGTTGACCAGCTCGCGCAGCTGCTTGGGCTTGAACAGCAGGTCAGTCGACGAACTGTCCGGCGGGTAAATAGGGATATTCACGACCTTCCTCCACGTCGGTATCGGCGGCCATCATCAGATAGCCGTGCGCCTGGCTGGCGGCATGCAGCATGTGGGAGCCCTGCCCGCCGGCGAGCAAGGCTACCGGATGGTCGCCCTGCCAGTCGAGCGTCACACGCAGCAACTCGCGCCGCCCTGGACTGCCCCGCCGCGAGAAGCCGGCACGCACACGATAGTGTTGTAGTGGCCCGACGGTGCGGCCCTGGCAGCCCTGAACGAAAGGTCTCGCCAGCAGATGCCAGCCCACCAGGGATGCCACCGGATTGCCCGGCAGGCCCAGCAGCGGCACGCCCTCGGGCGAGCCGTCGTCCAGGTAGCCGAAGGCGAACGGCTTGCCCGGCTTCATCGCCACGCCATGGAACCAGAGCCCACCGAGCTCATCGAGCACGGGCCTGACGTGGTCCTCTTCGCCCACCGACACGCCGCCGGTGCATACCACCAGATTAGCGCCGTCACGGGCGATGGCGAACGCCTCGCGCAAGGCATCGGGATCGTCGGCGATGATGCCGAGATCCAGCACCTCGCAGTCGGCCTGCTCGAGCAGCGCCTTCAGCATCACCCGGTTGCTGTTGTAGACCAGCCCGGGAGCGAATGCCGTGCCCGGCTCGATCAGTTCGTCGCCGGTGGATATCAGCGCCACCTTGAGGCGCGGCAGTACCGGCACCTCGGCGATGCCTTGGCTGGCCAGCAGCGCCAGTGCCGCAGCGTTCAGCGTCCAGCCTGCCGTCAGCAGCGTGTTGCCCTTACGGTACTCCTCCCCGCGGCGGCGAATGTTGGCCCCTGGCTTCGCTTCGCCGACCACGTGCATGCGCCCCGCTTCGTCCAGGCATACCCGCTCCTGGGGCACCACGCAGTCGGCTCCCTCGGGCACCGGCGCGCCGGTGAAGATACGCGCGCAGCCGCCTGCGGGCAGCGGCTCGATGGCCGCACCCGCCGGCACCCGCATGACCACCGGCAGGCCGGCGTCGCTGAGTTCCGCCAGGCGCAGGGCATAACCGTCCATCGCGCTGTTGTCGATGCCGGGCATGTCGAGCCGTGCCGTCAGGTCGCGGGCCAGCACGCGCCCGGCGGCACGCTCCAGCGCCACGGGCTCCTCTCCCCGCACCGGCTCGGCCGCGGCGATCATCCGCGCTCGCGCCACGTCCAGGTCGAGTAATCCTTTGGCAAGCGTGGCACAGCTCATGCGCGCACACCTTGACCGTGGTTAGGTACCGATTCGACGCTGCGTGACTCGCAGCAGTGCTGCTCGGGCAGCACCATGGCGACGAAGTTGCACGGTCGGGTGCGAGCATCGAGCTGGCTGGCCAGAATGCCGTCCCACGCCGTGGCGCAGGCCTTGGGCGAGCCGGGCATGGCAAAGATCAGGGTGCGGTTGGCCACCCCGCCCACCGCCCGCGACTGCACGGTGGAGGGGCCGATACTGTCGAACGAGAGCTGGCGGAACAGCTCGCCGTAGCCGTCGATGGCACGGTCGAACAGCGGTGCGAGAGCCTCGGGTGTGGTGTCGCGCACGGTGAAGCCGGTACCGCCGTTGACCAGGATGACCTGCACGTCGTCGCGTATCACCCACTTGGAGACCACTGCGCGAATCCGGTAGATGTCGTCGGGCACGATGCGCCGGTCGACCAGGGCATGGCCGGCCTCGGAAAGCCGCTCGCTGAGCAGGTCGCCGCTGCCGTCGCGGTCGAAGCCACGAGTATCGGACACGGTCAGCACGGCGATACCGAGCGGCACGAAGCGAGCGTTGGCGTGAACATGGGACATGAAAAGTCCTCCTTCTCCTCACTACCCGCCATGCGAGCAGCGTAACCAATACGTGGAGAAATCGCCGAGCGGGATGAATCGCAAGGCGCACGCAGCGCAGCAACCGGAGCCTAGTGGTTTCTAGGTGAGGATTGCGAGCAGCGCGCAACACAGCGATTCGCCCGCGCAGGCATTTCTACTGCATCAAGCTGCCGGCGGCGTTGTCGTCGAGCTCGATTCCTTCGACGCCGATCTCCTCTTCCAGCGCCAGCAAATAGTGGCGCAGGGCGCGGCGAGTGGCCTGTTCACGTAGGGTGTGGCGCACGCGCTCGGCGACCTGCTCGAAGGGCAGGCGCTGACCGCCTTCGCGCGCGTCGATGCTCACCAGGTGCCAGCCGTAGCGCGAGGCCAGCGGACGGTCGTGTAGCCCTTCGGGCAGGTGCTGCAGGGCGCGGTCGAGTTCGGCCACGGTCTGCCCTTGCGCCAGCCAACCCAGCTCGCCACCCTCGCTCTTCGAGGGGCAGGCGGAGTGGCGCATGGCGAATTCGGTGAAGCGCTCGGGAATTGCCGCGAGCTCTTCGAGCAGCGTTTCGCCCAGACGATACTGCGCATCGCGCGCCTCGGCATCGTCGGGAGCGGCAGCCAGCAGAATGTGGCGAACGGCGATGCGAGTCGGTGCGCTGAAGCGCTCGGGCTCGGCGTCGAAGAAGCGGCGGCAGGCCTCTTCTTCGGGCTCCGGGACATCCAGTTCCTGTTCGAGCAGGGTGGCGATGGCGGCGTCGTGCTCGCTTTCGTCCCGGGAATCCGCGCTCAGCAGACCGAGCTCGACGGCGCGCTGGCGCAGCAGTTCGCGAACCACCAGGGCGCGGGCGGCCGCAAGCTTCGCCTCGTCGGCGCTCGCTGCCGGGTGGTACTGCATCTCGCGGGCGATGCTCTCTTCGTCGATCGACTTGTCCCCGACCTTGACGGGCGGCGGGGCGTAGCGGCCCGGCAACTGTGCGATCTCGATCATTTGCATGATGCTGATCCTCTAATACATGACATAAGCGGCTGTCGATGCCCGGGGCTGTTCCGTCGACAGGCCTGCGAGGAGGCGCTGTGAACCCATCCCTGGGCGCTACTTTTGCCATCCATGGCAAAAGACCTCCTCGTCCACCTTTCCCCGGCCCTTGAGTGGTGCCATTGCTCGCAAAGCTAAGCGAGCGCTTGAACCTGTCAGGCCCCGCCGGTGCGACGACGCACGATCTGGTAGCGCCGTCCCAGGTAGCCCATCGGCGCGCTCCACACGTGAACCAGGCGGGTGAAGGGGAAGACCAGGATGATGGTCAGACCCACCAGGATGTGCAGCTTGTAGATCCAGCTCACCCCCTCCAGATAAGCGGCAGCACCGCCCTGGAAGAACACGATGGACTGCGCCCAGCCGGAGAACTGCAGCATCTTGCTACCGTCCAGGTGGCCCAGAGTGGGCAGGATGGTGAGCAGGCCGAGCGCCACCTGAAGCACCAGCAGCCCGATGATCACGGTGTCCATGGTGCTGGAAGAGGCGCGCACCCGCGGGTTGGTGAGGCGACGATGGAACAGCATGGCGCCGCCCACCAGACACATCACGCCGGCGATACCGCCCACCACCACGGCGATCACCTGCTTGGAGCCGGCACTGATGAAGGGGCTGTAGACCCAGTGCGGCGTGAGCAGGCCGGCCAGATGGCCGAAGAAGATCACGATGATGCCGATATGGAACAGGTTGCTGGCCAGGCGCATGTTCTTCGACGACAGCATCTGGCTGGAGCCGGTCTTCCAGGTAAACTGACCCTGGTCGTAGCGCAGCAGGCTGCCGATCAGGAAGACGCTGCCGGCGAGGTAGGGGTAGAGCCCGAACAGCAGGGTATCGATGTAGTTGCTCATGACAGGTCTCCGTTAGTGTTTCTTGGCGGCATCGACGGGGTCGAGGATGCGAATCGCCTCGCCCTGCACCTGCCGCTTGCGCTCGGCCAGGCGGCGCCCTTCGGCGGACTGCAGCGCGCAATCCTCGTCGGACTTGGCGGAGAAACGCACCGCCTCCTCCTCCCACACCGCGTCCAGCGCTTCGGGGGTGTCGTCGCGCTTCTCGCTGACCACCGCCTGACGCTGCGCCTCGATGTCCTCTTCGGCGTCGATCAGCGCCAGCAGTGCGCGGGTTACCAGGGCCTGGTCGGCGCCGCGCTCCTCGAGGCGTGCGGTGAGCAGCGCCAGGATGTGGCGGATCTCGCCCAGCCAGCGGCCGATCTCCTCGTCGCTGCGGGTGGAGAGGTACTCCAGGAACAGCGGCAGGTAGTCGGGCAGTTCGCGGGCGTCGAGCTCGAAACCGGCGGCCTTGTACTCGTCGATCAGGTCGACCATGGCCTGGCCGCGATCGCGGGACTCGCCGTGCACGTGTTCGAACAGCAGCAGCGAGTGGGCGCGGCCCTTGTCGAACAGCGCCACGTACTCGGACTGCAGCTCGAGCAGGTCGCCGTCTGCGATGCGCTGGCACCAGCTCATCAGGTCGGCCTTGAGCGCCGCCGAGAGGCGGCGCTCGACGTAGAGCGCCTCGATCAGTTCATCCACCGCGCCCTGCAGCGCCTCGGTGGGGTAGTCCAGCAGGCGGGCCAGCACGCGCAGGCTGCGCATGCCGAACTCCGGCTGGATCATCGCCTCGTGGGGCATCTGGAGTGCTGCATCAGCCATGGTGAGTCTCCTTGGCGCCAGTTTTCGGGTCGAACACGTCCACCGGCTTGACCAGCGCGCTGGTCTGCTTGCGGCCGTTGAACAGACTCGGCTTGCTCTCGCCGTGGCAGCCGTCGCCGAAGCTGAAGCCGCAGCCGCCGCGCTCGGGGAACGCTTCGGTGGCCATCTCGCGGTGGCTGGTGGGGATCACGAAGCGATCCTCGTAGTTGGCGATGGCCAGGTAGCGGTACATCTCTTCCACCTGAGCCTCGCTGAGACCCACGGCGTCGAGCACCTCGGTGTCGTGCTTGCCTTCGACGTGCTTGTTGCGCATGAAGACGCGCATCGCCATCAGCCGCTTGAGCGCCAGCACCACGGGCTCTTCCTCACCGGCGGTGAGCATGTTGGCCAGGTAGCGCACCGGGATGCGCAGCGACTCGATCTTGGGCAGCACGCCGTCGTACTCGACCTTGCCGGCCTCGGCGGCCGACTGGATCGGCGACAGCGGCGGCACGTACCAGACCATCGGCAGGGTGCGGTACTCGGGGTGCAGCGGCAGCGCCAGCCCCCAGTCCATGGCCATCTTGTAGACCGGGCTCTCCTGAGCGGCCTTGATCACGTTGTCGGTAATGCCGTCCTTCTTGGCCTGGGCGATCACCTCGGGGTCGTTGGGGTCGAGGAATATCTCGCACTGCCGGTGGTAGAGGTCGCGCACGTCCGGCGAGCTGGCCACTTCCTCGATGCGGTCGGCGTCATACAGCAGCACGCCGAGGTAGCGGATGCGACCCACGCAGGTCTCGGAGCAGATCGTCGGCATGCCCGACTCGATGCGCGGGTAGCAGAAGATGCACTTCTCGGATTTGCCGGTCTTCCAGTTGTAGTAGATCTTCTTGTACGGGCAGCCGGAGATGCACATCCGCCAGCCGCGGCACTTGTCCTGGTCGATCAGGACGATGCCGTCCTCCTCGCGCTTGTAGATCGCGCCGCTCGGGCACGAGGCCACGCACGCCGGGTTCAAGCAGTGCTCGCACAGGCGCGGCAGGTACATCATGAAGGTGTTCTCGAACTGGCCGTAGATGTCGGCCTGCACCTGCTCGAAGTTCTTGTCCTTGCGGCGCTTGGCGAACTCGGTGCCGAGGATCTCCTCCCAGTTGGGACCCCATTCGATCTTCTTCATGCGCTCGCCGGAGATCAGCGAGCGGGGACGCGCCACCGGCTGGTGATCGCCCTGCTTGGCGGTATGCAGATGCTGATAGTCGAAGTCGAATGGCTCGTAGTACTCGTCGATCTCGGGCAGGTCGGGGTTGGCGAAGATGTTCGCCAGCACCCGCCACTTGCCGCCGATACGCGGCTCGATCTTGCCGTCCTTGCGGCGCATCCAGCCGCCCTTCCACCTGTCCTGGTTCTCCCACTCCTTGGGATAGCCGATACCGGGCTTGGTCTCGACGTTGTTGAACCAGGCGTACTCCAGACCTTCACGGCTGGTCCAGACGTTCTTGCAGGTGACCGAGCAGGTGTGACAGCCGATGCACTTGTCGAGGTTGAGGACCATGCCTACCTGGGAACGAATCTTCATTTCACGGTCTCCTGCACGCTGTCGTTGCCTTCGCCATCCAGCCAGTCGATTCGGTTCATCTTGCGGATGAGGACGAATTCATCGCGGTTGGAACCAACGGTGCCGTAGTAGTTGAAGCTGTAAGAGAGCTGCGCGTAGCCGCCGATCATGTGGGTCGGCTTCGGGCACACCCGGGTCACGGAGTTGTGCATGCCGCCGCGGGTCTTGGTGACTTCGGAGCCCGGCACGTTCACCTGACGCTCCTGGGCGTGGTACATCATCACCATGCCGTCCTTGACCCGCTGACTGACGATGGCCCGAGCGGTGATGGCGCCGTTGGCGTTGAACAGCTCGATCCAGTCGTTGTCCTCGATGCCGATCTCCTGGGCGTCGTTCTCCGACATCCACACCACCGGACCGCCGCGGTTGAGCGTCAGCATCAGCAGGTTGTCGCTGTAGGTGGAGTGGATGCCCCACTTCTGGTGCGGGGTGATCCAGTTCAGCGCCTTGGTCGGGTTGCCGTTGTCCTCCGGCATCTGGAAGCCGGTGATGGTCTTGGTGTTGATCGGCGGACGGTAGGTCAGCAGGCTCTCACCGAAGGCGCGCATCCAGGGGTGATCCTGGTAGAACTGCTGGCGGCCGCTCACGGTGCGCCACGGAATCAGCTCGTGCACGTTGGTGTAGCCGGCGTTGTAGGAGACGTGCTCGTCTTCCAGGCCGGACCAGGTCGGGCTCGAGATGATCTTGCGCGGCTGAGCGACGATGTCGTGGAAGCGGATCTTCTCCTCGTGCTTGGGCGTGGCCAGGTGGGTGTGGTCGCGTCCGGTGATCTTGGACAGCGCATCCCACGCCTTGACCGCCACCGCACCGTTGGTTTCCGGCGCCAGGGTCAGGATCATCTCGGCGGCATCGATCGCGGTCTCGATCTTCGGCCGGCCCTTGGCGGGACCTTCACTCTTGCGGTAGTTCAGCTTGCCGAGCAGCTCGACCTCGGATTCGGTGTTCCAGGCGATGCCCTTGCCGCCGTTGCCGATGGTCTCGAGCAGCGGGCCAACGGAGGTGAAGCGCTCGTAGGTTTCCGGGTAGTTGCGCTTGACCTCGATCAGCGCCGGCATGGTCTTGCCGGGGATCGGCTCGCACTCGCCCTTCTTCCAGTCCTTCACTTCGGGCTGGGCCAGCTCCGCCGGGGAGTCGTGCTGGTGCGGCAGGGTGACCAGATCGGTCTCCTCGCCCAGATGGCCCACGCACACCTCGGAGAACGCCTTGGCGATGCCCTTGTAGATGTCCCAGTCGCTGCGCGACTCCCACGCCGGGTCGGTGGCCGCGGTCAGCGGGTGGATGAACGGGTGCATGTCCGAGGTGTTGAGGTCGTTCTTCTCGTACCAGGTGGCCGTCGGCAGCACCACGTCGGAGTAGAGGCAGGTAGAGGACATGCGGAAGTCCAGCGTGACCACCAGGTCGAGCTTGCCTTCCGGCGCCTCGTCGTGCCACTTCACCTCTTCCGGCTTCTGGCCGCCCATCTCGCCCAGGTCCTTGCCCTGGATGCCGTTACGGGTGCCCAGCAGGTACTTGAGCATGTACTCGTGGCCCTTGCCCGAGCTGCCCAGCAGGTTGGAGCGCCACACGAACAGGTTGCGCGGGAAGTTCTGCGGGCTGTCCGGATCCTCCGCGGCGAACGCCAGCTCGCCGCTCTTGAGCTGCTGGACGGCGTAGTCCTTGGTCGACATGCCCGCTTCGGCAGCCGGCTTGGCCAGGCGCAGCGGGTTGGTGCCGAGCTGCGGCGCGGAGGGCAGCCAGCCCATGCGCTCGGAGCGCACGTTGAAGTCGATCAGGCTGCCGGTGTACTTGCTGGGATCGGCCAGCGGCGACAGGATCTCCTTGACCTCGAGCTTCTCGTAGCGCCACTGGGAGGAGTGGTTGTAGAAGAACGAGGTGGAGTTCATGTGGCGCGGCGGACGCTGCCAGTCGAGGCCGAAGGCCAGCGGGGTCCAGCCGGTCTGCGGGCGCAGCTTCTCCTGACCCACGTAGTGGGCCCAGCCGCCGCCGCTCTGGCCGATACAGCCACACATGACCAGCATGTTGATCAGACCGCGGTAGTTCATGTCCATGTGGTACCAGTGGTTCATCGCGGCACCCACGATGACCATGGAACGACCCTGGGTCTTGTCGGCGTTGTCGGCGAACTCACGGGCGATACGGGCGACCTGCTCGGCGGGCACGCCGGTGATCTTCTCCTGCCAGGCCGGGGTGTAGGGGCGGATCTGGTCGTAGGAGGTGGCGCCGTCGTCCTCGCCTTCCTTGCCGAAGCCGCGGTCGATGCCGTAGTTGGCGCACATCAGGTCGAACACGGTGACGGCCAGGATCTCCGTGCCGTCGGCCTTCTTCAGGCGCTTGGCGGGCAGGCTGTGGAACAGCAGCTCGTTGCCGGCCACATGATCGAAGTGCTCGTGGGCGATGCCGCCGAAGTAGGGGAACGCCACCCTGGCCACGTCGTCATGGCTCTCGGCCAGGGTCAGCAGCGGCTTGATCTCGGCGCCGTCGGCGCTGCGCTCCTCGAGGTTCCACTTGCCCTGGTTCTCTTCGCTCTCACCCCAGCGGAAACCGATGGAGCCGTTGGGCACGACGAGGCTATCGGACAGCTCGTCCCACGCCACGGTCTTCCACTCGGGGTTGTTGTCCTGCCCCATGTTGCCGTCGAAGTCGCTGGTACGCAGCTGCTTGCCGGGCACGAAGCTGCCGTCCTCACGCGCTTCGAGCTCGACCAGGAAAGGCATGTCGGAGTACTTGCGCACGTACTCGGTGAAGTAGGCGCTGGGCTTGTCGAGGTGGAACTCCTTGAGGATGACGTGGCCCATGGCCATGCCGAGGGCGGCGTCGGTGCCCTGCTTGACCGACAGCCACTCGTCGGTGAGCTTGGAGACCTCGGCATAGTCCGGGGTGATAGAGACGGTCTTGGTGCCCTTGTAGCGCACTTCGGTGAAGAAGTGGGCGTCCGGGGTACGGGTCTGGGGCACGTTGGAACCCCAGGCGATGATGTAGCCGGAGTTGTACCAGTCGGCCGATTCCGGCACGTCGGTCTGCTCGCCCCAGGTCTGCGGGCTGGCCGGCGGCAGGTCGCAGTACCAGTCGTAGAAGCTCATGCACACGCCGCCGATCAGCGACAGGTAGCGGCTGCCCGCGGCGTAGCTGACCATCGACATGGCCGGGATCGGCGAGAAGCCGATGATGCGGTCGGGGCCGAACTGCTTGGCGGTGTAGACGTTGGAGGCGGCGATCAGCTCGTTGAGCTCATCCCAGTTGGCACGCACGAAGCCGCCCATGCCGCGGGCGCGCTTGTACTGCTTGGTCTTGGCCGGGTCGGAGACGATGGAAGCCCAGGCATCTACCGGGTCGCCGTGCTGCTGCTTGGCCTCGCGCCACAGCTTGAGCAGCGGCTTGCGGATCAGCGGGTACTTGAGGCGGTTGGCGCTGTACATGTACCAGGAGTAGCTGGCGCCACGCGGGCAGCCCCGCGGCTCATGGTTGGGCAGGTCCGGGCGGGTACGCGGGTAGTCGGTCTGCTGGGTTTCCCAAGTGACCAGGCCGTTCTTGACGTAGATCTTCCAGCTGCAGGAGCCGGTACAGTTCACGCCGTGGGTGGAACGCACGACCTTGTCGTGCTGCCAGCGCTGACGATAGCCGTCCTCCCAGCCACGGGACTCCTCGCGGGTCTCGCCATGCTCGTTGGCGAAGGGCTCGCGGGCCTTACGGAAGAAATTCAGCCGATCTAAGAAGTGACTCATGGTCGATCTCCAGGCTTCTTGAAGTGTTGCGTGGCACCCGGGCCACCCCGCCTGCCGTGTCGTGCGACGTGATCCACACGACCGCCGGGGCAGGTTCTTGAAGCGAAGTCTGGAGCATCGAAAAGCGGATTACTGCCAGGTTACCTCCATATACACCCCGTCTACCCACAAGGTGATAGACCGCTCGGTGAAAGGTGGTTAGTCCGCCTGGGCACGCACTCCCTCCCACAGCATCAGCAGCATGCACACTGCCAGCGCGGCGTAGAGGAACATGAAGCCGGCGGTGCGCACGCCGATCCACTCGTTGCCGAGCACGAACATCAGCGGCAGCACGGCGGCGAACAGCCCGCCCAGGGCCAGCGCCAGCCCGCCCGAGCGCACCATGTCGTCACCGTATTCGCGGTGCAGCAGGCACATCAGGCTGCCCTTGCCGATGCCCATGGCCAGCCCCATCACCGCAAGCAGCGCGGTGAAGCCGTAAAGCGGCATGGAGAAAACGAGCGTGAGGTCGCCATGCACGCCATGGATCTGCATGGTGAAGTCGGGATAGGAGAGCAGGAACAGGCACACCATGACGCAGGCGCTGACCCACCAGCGCAAATCGCGGAAATCGCGCCGGTCGGCCAAGGCGCCACCGACGATCTGACCCACCCCGCCAGGCAGGGTGAAGGCCAGCGCCCACAGCGCGGCCAGCTTGAGCGAAAGCTGATACTGCGCCGCCAGATAGCCCGGCAACCACAGCGCCAGCGCCACGAAGGCGCCGTAGAAGAAGCTGTAGTAGAGCGCCAGACGGCACACCGCAGGCGGCGGCAGCCAGCACCGGCGCACCCGAACGTACTCGGGCGAGGGTTCGAGATCATCGAGTGCTTCGACCGACAGGGAGACCTTCCTCGGCGCATCCTCGGCGAACACCCACAACAGCAGTGCCACCAGCAGCACCGGCAGCAGGTAGAGCTTGGGCGCCATGGGCCAGCCGTAGGCCTGGCTGATCAGGGGCAACAGGAAGTAGGTCAGCCCCGCCCCCAGCATGCCGGCGCCGTAGAGCCCCAGCGCTAGCCCGGCATGACGCCGCGGGCACAGCGCCGCCACGTAGACCAGGCCGGCAGCCAGCGAGCCGGCCCCCAGCCCCAGCCCGGCACCGGCCAGCAGAAACTCCAGGTAAGCGTCGGAGTGGGCAATCGCCCACAGGAAGGGACAGATCAGCAGCAGACAGCCGATCATCACCCGCCGCCCGCCGAGGCGATGCGCCAGCACCGCCATGGGCAGCGCCGCCAGCGCACCGGTGAACATCGGCATGGCCAGCAGCAGGGCAAACTGTACTTCGCCGAAGTGCAGCACGCGCTTCAGCTCGACGCCCAGCACGGCGAAGATGGTCCAACTGGCGAACACCAGCGCGAAGGCCAGCGGCGACAACAGCACGACCACCAGCGAACGGTAGTCGACCTGCGCGCCCAGCGGCGGGGCTTTTACGGCAGGCTGCATGAACGGTTTGTCTCATGGGGTGGTCGAAGAGATTCTCGTTTCCGTCCCCTGTCAGGTCAAAAGGGCAAGCGAGGTACCTCTTTGGTGGCAGAACACCGTATCGACAGGTAGGATGCGCCGCCAGCTCTTGGGGTTTAATGTCGCTGAGGAGTTATAGTGTCGACATGCCCCGCGCCTTTGTGGAGACGCCCGCCGTCAATGAAACTGCTGCAACGTTCCCTCGTGGCCCGTATCGTCGCTTCGCTGCTGGCGATCAGCGCCATGGCCCTTATCAGCATCGTGGTGACCATGGCCGTGGCCGGTGGCAGCCGGGGCGACGCCGCGGCGATCAACGTCGCCGGCTCGCTGCGCATGAATACCTACCAGATCGTGGCCGCGCTGCAGCGTTACGAACGCGTTCCCTCGCTGGAGCATCGGGCCGAGGTGCACGTACTCAAGCGGCGCTTCGAGGAGCGCCTGGCCAGCGACGAGCTGACTGGGGCGATTCCGGTTTCCGAAGCCCATGAGCTGCGTCGCCAATATCGCCTGATACTCGGCCGCTGGCACAACGAACTGGCCCCCCAGGTGAGCGAGGCGGTGGCCAGCCAGTACGTGCGCATCGAGCCGCTCAACCGCACCCTGGACGGCCTGGTGGGCGACATCGACACCATGGTCAAGCAGCTCGAGCAGAACACGGAAGCCAAGATCCGCCTGCTCAGTGCGCTGCAGATCCTGTTCCTGGGCCTGACGGCGGTGGTCGTGGCCATCGCGCTCTACGACATTCGCCACAACTTGGTGGCGCCGCTGCGCCAGCTGATGGTGCTGGCCCGCGAGGCCGCGCGGCGCAACTTTTCGCTGCGTACCCAGCTCAAGGGCAGCGATGAACTGGCCATGCTCGGCAAGACCTTCGACACCATGTCCGAGGAGCTGGGCACCAGCTATGCCGAACTCGAGGACAGGGTCAAACGCAAGACCCGGGAGCTCGAGCGCAGCAGCCAGGTGATGCAGGTGCTCCACGACGGCAGCCGCTCGCTCTACGGCGGCGGCAACGACCTGTGTACCAGCGCTGCGCCCATGCTGCGCCGGGTGGCGGAGCTGCTCGACATCGGCCCCATCCGGCTGTCGCTCAACGACCCCCACGACGACCGCCAGATTCCCGTTCTTGCCACACACGCCGCGCGACGTCCGGACTTCTGCCGCGACCACGACTGCCACGCCTGCCTGATCTCCCCGCACCCTATGCGTCTATCCGATACCGAAGAGGGCGACTGCGTGCTGCTGCCGGTGAGCGTGGGCGACGAGATGCTCGGCACCCTGGAAGTCTGGCACCCCAAGGACGAGCGCCTCTCCGACGGCGTGCGGCGACTGCTCAACGCCCTGGCCGACCAGCTGGCCACGGCGGTGTATCTGCAGCGGCGTATCGAAGAGGAGCAGCAGGTCTCGCTGATGAGCGAGCGCACCATCATCGCCCGCGAGCTGCACGACTCCCTGGCCCAGTCGCTCTCCTACCTCAAGATGCAGGTGGCGCGGCTGGAGCGCATGCAGGCCAAGGACGCCCCCAAGGAGATGCAGGCGGCGGTGTTCGACGAGCTGCGCACCGGCCTCAACAGCGCCTATCGTCAGCTGCGTGAGCTGCTCACCACCTTCCGCCTCAAGCTGGAGGGGCCCGGCCTGCAGTCGGCGCTGCAGCAAACCACCGAAGAGTTCGCCGAGCGCATGGGCGCCCCGGTGGAGCTGCACTTCGACGTGCCGCCGCATTTGCTCAACCCCAATGAAGAAATTCACCTGCTGCAGATCGCCCGCGAGGCGCTGAGCAACACGCACAAGCACGCCCAGGCGCACTGGGCCGCCGTCACGGTGAAATTCCATGAAGCGCGTATCCTGCTGCGCATCGAGGACGACGGCGTGGGCCTCGAGAACGACGACTCGCCGCCCATGCACTACGGGCTGATCATCATGCGCGACCGCGCCCACACCCTGAGCGGGGAGCTCAAGCTCTCCAATCGCACCGAGGGCGGCACCTGCGTGGAAGTGGTCTTCACGCCCCAGACGGCGCGACTGATCACCCGCCAGCAAGCCATCGAACCCACCCTTCACGACCAAGGAAACTGAGACCCATGGGCCAGTCAGTCAACGAGACCCCCGCCAGTATCCTGATCATCGACGACCATCCGCTGCTGCGTCGCGGCGTGGCTCAGCTGCTGGAGCTTGAAGAAGACCTCGAACTGGTCGGCGACGCCGGCGAACCGCAGCAGGGCGTACGCATGGCCGCCGAGCTCGACCCCGACATGATCCTGCTCGATCTCAACATGCCGGGCATGGACGGCATCCAGACGCTGAAGGCGCTGCGCGACTCGGGCTATGCCGGACGCATCGTCATGTTCACCGTCTCCGATCACGAGGAGGACCTGGTGGCGGCCCTGCGCGGCGGCGCCGACGGCTACCTGCTGAAGGACATGGAGCCCGAGGAGATGGTGCGTCAGCTGCGCCAGGCGGCACTGGGTCGCATGGTGGTGAGCGAGAGCCTCACCGCCCTGCTGGCCGAGGCGCTGCGCAACCAGCGCTCAGCCCCGGCCACGCCGGACATCCACAGCCTGACCCAGCGCGAGCGCGAGATCCTGCGCGAGCTGGCCGGCGGTCTCTCGAACAAGCTGATTGCACGCAAGCTCGACATCTCCGAGGGCACGGTGAAGGTCCACGTGAAGCACCTGCTGAAGAAGCTCAATCTGCGCTCGCGGGTAGAAGCTGCGGTGTGGGCCGTGCAGGAAGGCATCGATAGGTAGAAAGCTGGGGAATACCCCCGGTTCTGTGTGGATACCTCCAAAGACTTCCAGGCGCCGACAAGGCGCCTTTTTCTTGCCCCGGCGCTTTTCTCTTCGTCAACAAAACAACGACTTAGCCAAATACCCCTGCTACCTCTCAAGAGGTATTTCCCTGATTTTTCGGCATTTTCGGCCGGTTTCGCCGCCCTTTTCCCGGGCGTATCTTTGCCTCAACCGAACCTGAATTGATCCCGGTCAGGACGGATGTCGCAAGGCGGGATCAGTGGAAACTCAAGGGGAAAACGTCATGGCTAAATCGAGCGCCGATATCGGCAAGCTCGGTGCCGGCAGACCGAAAAATGCCGACATCGAGCACTGGGATATCGAAAACGAACAGTTCTGGGAGCAGGAGGGCAAACGCGTCGCCTCCCGCAACCTGTGGATCTCCATCCCCAGCCTGCTGATGGGCTTCGCGGTGTGGATGATGTGGGGCATGATCACCACCCAGATGCAGAACCTGGGCTTCCCCTTCGCCGTCGATCAGCTCTTCATGCTGACCGCCATCGCCGGCCTCTCCGGGGCCACCCTGCGCATTCCCGCCTCGTTCATGATCCGTATCGCCGGCGGGCGCAATGCCGTGTTCTTCACCACCGCGCTGCTGATGATCCCCGCCTTCGGCACCGGCGCCGCGCTGATGAACCCCGACACGCCGTTCTGGGTGTTCCAGGTCCTGGCGCTGCTCTCGGGCATCGGCGGCGGAAACTTCGCCGCCTCGATGAGCAACATCTCCACCTTCTTCCCCAAGAAGAAGCAGGGCTACGCTCTGGGCATGAACGCCGGCCTGGGCAACTTCGGCGTCACCACCATGCAGATCCTGATCCCGCTGGTGATGACCGTGGGCATCTTCGGCGCCATTGCCGGTGGCTCCATGGAGCTGCAGAGCGCCAGCGGCACGCTGATCGGCCGCATCGAGGCGGGCACGCCGACCTGGATCCAGAACGCCGGCTTCATCTGGCTGGTGTTCCTGGTGCCGCTGGCCTTCCTCGGCTGGTTCGGCATGAACAACCTGCGTCCCATCACGCCCAACCCGGGCACGCCGATGCAGGCCTTCGGCAAGATCCTCGGCCTCTACGGCGTGGGCGTCATCGCCACCGTGGTGGGTATCGTCACCCTGCAGTGGTTGGGCATGTGGGTCGCCCTGCCGGTCACCATCCTGCTGACCCTGGGGCTGATGCGCCTGATCCCCGGTGAGATCAAGCCCAACATCCAGAAGCAGTTCGCCATCTTCTCGAACAAGCACACCTGGTCGATGACGGTGCTCTACATCCTGACCTTCGGCTCGTTCATCGGCTTCTCCGCCGCGCTGCCGCTGTCGATCAACGTCATCTTCGGCAACATGATGGAAGTGGCCGCCGACGGCAGCGTGACCCGCGTGGTCAACCCCAACGGCCCCAGCGCCCTGACCTGGGCCTGGATCGGGCCCTTCGTTGGCGCCCTGATCCGCCCCTTCGGCGGCTGGGTCTCCGACAAGGTGGGCGGCTCCATCGTCACCCAGGTGATCTCGGTGGTCATGGTGGTGGCCTCGGCGGTGACCGGCTACGTGATGATGCTGGCCTACAACTCCACCGACCCCAACAGCTACTTCGCCCTGTTCATGCTGCTGTTCGTGATCCTGTTCGCTGCCAGCGGCATCGGCAACGGCTCCACCTTCCGCAGCATCGGCGTGATCTTCAACGCCCAGCAGAAGGGCCCGGTACTGGGCTGGACCTCCGCCGTGGCCGCCTACGGCGCCTTCATCGCCCCGGTGGTGATGGGTGGCCAGATCCGTGCCGGCACCCCCGAGCTCGCCATGTACGGCTTCGCGATCTTCTACGCGGTGTGCCTGCTGATCAACTGGTGGTTCTACCTGCGCCCCGGCGCCGAGATCAAGAATCCCTGAAATGCCGTCCGTGCTCCGGCTGCACGCCGGAGCACACCCCTTACCCTTGCCTTCTTCGGAGGGATGTCATGAAAGTCATGATCGCTTATGACGGCTCACGCAACGCCAAGCTGGCCCTGGCGCAGACCGTCAGCCTGTTTCGCTGCAACGCCCCCACGCTGATCCTGGTCGGCGTGGCGGAGAACCCCGGCGACGCCACCGACGCCAACGAGGAGCTGTTCCAGCAGGAGTATGAGGAGCTCAAGGCCGCGCTCAAGGAGGGCGCCGACTTCGCCCATCAGGAGGGCTTCGAGGTCGACTGGGTACTGGCCGAAGGCGACGCCCGCAAGATGCTGCTGCAAGCCACCAAGAAGCATACCCCCGACATGCTGGTCATCGCCCGCCACAGCAGCAAGCCCGACGGCGGCATCATCGCCCAGTCGTTGAGCTACTTCGTCGACGAACTCGATTACATGACCTTCGGCAAGGTCAGCTCGTTTCTCGCCCGGCGCGTCGAATGTCCGCTCTTGATTCTGCCAAGCCCGTGACGGCGATCCCGTCATGCGTGGCTAATTTCGCTTTCACTTCAGGATGATACGACCATGAAAGTGTCTTCCATCTTCAAGTTTCGCAGTCCGGAGATCAGAGCTCTTCACCTGACCTGGATCGCCTTCTTCATCACCTTCTACGTCTGGTTCAACATGGCGCCCTTGGCATCGAGCATGCTCAAGAGCGTCGACTGGCTGACCCGCGACGACATCCGCCTGTTCGCCATCGTCAACGTGGCGCTGACCATCCCGGCACGTATCATCGTCGGCATGGCGCTGGACCGCTTCGGCCCGCGCCGGGTGTTCTCGGTGCTGATGGTCTCCATGGCCGTTCCGGCACTCGTGTTCGCCTTCGGCAACACCATGTCGCAGTTGCTGATCTCGCGCCTGGTGCTCAGCTCCATCGGCGCCAGCTTCGTGGTCGGTATCCACATGACCGCGCTGTGGTTCAAGCCCAAGGACATCGGCTTCGCCGAAGGCTTCTACGCCGGCTGGGGCAACTTCGGTTCCGCCGTGGCCGCCATGACGTTGCCCACCATCGCCCTGACCATGTTCGGCGGTGCCGACGGCTGGCGCTACGCCATCGGCATGAGCGCCATCGTGATGGCCGCCTACGGCGTGTTCTACTGGTTCGCCATCACCGACGGCCCCGACGCCCGCGCCCACCGCAAGCCGCGCAAGGCGCTGGCCATGGAAGTGAGCTCCTGGCGCGACATGGTCCTGCTGATCCTGTGGACCATCCCGCTGGTGGGCTGTCTGGCCATCCTGGTATGGCGCATCGAGGGCATGGGCTACCTCTCCTCCACCGGCGCGCTGATCTGCTACGCGGTGATCGCCGCCGTGGTGGTCTATCAGATCGTGCAGATCCTGCGGGTCAACGTCCCGATCCTCAAGAAGGGCGTACCGGAGGACGACAAGTACTCCTTCGGCAGCGTGGCGGCCCTCAACAGCACCTACTTCGCCAATTTCGGCGCCGAGCTGGCGGTGGTTTCCATGCTGCCGATGTTCTTCGAGGAGACCTGGGGGTTGACCGCCGCCGCGGCGGGCATGATCGCCGCCTCGTTCGCCTTCGTGAACCTGGTGGCACGCCCCATGGGCGGCCTGGTGTCCGACCGCATGGGCAACCGCCGCTTCGTCATGCTCAGCTACATGTTCGGCATCGGTATCGGCTTCGTGCTGATGGCCCTGCTCAACTCCAACTGGCCGCTGATCATCGCCATCGCCATCACCATCTTCACCTCCTTCTTCGTGCAGGGGGCGGAGGGCGCCACCTTCGGCATCATCCCCTCGATCAAGCGCCGCATCACCGGCCAGATCTCGGGCATGGCCGGCGCCTACGGCAACGTGGGAGCGGTGGTCTACCTGACCATCTTCACCTTCGTCACCCCGACCCAGTTCTTCTACATCATCGCCGGCGGCGCCTTCCTCAGCTGGCTGATCTGTCTGATCTGGCTGAAGGAGCCGGAAGGCGCGTTCGACGAGGAGTACTACGTCTCCTCGGTGGACCGCATGATCGAAGAGCAGGAACTGGCCGCGGCACAGGCGCAAGGCAAGTCATGAGGGTGGGTTGAATCGACCCTAAGGCTCACCAAGGCGGCGACTTCGGTCGCCGCATTTATTGGGACAACACTAAGTAAAGCGTCGTATATGCCTATCCCAACCCTTCACCGTCATCTGGATTGATTATTCTTAGAAGAGAGCGATACAGGACGAGGTGTTGCCATGGGGGAAAGCAGCAACGCTAGTCAATTGATTCGACTTCATGAAATTCGTAAGGCTTGCAGCTCCTGCAGCCTGCGCGAACTCTGTTTGCCTGTTGCGCTGGACCGCAAGGATACCGACGAGCTGGATCGTATCGTCGAGCATCGCCGTCCCCTGAGGAAAGGTGAGAAGCTGTGCCGTCCGGGCCAGCCATTCAGCGCCATCTATGCCGTACTGAGCGGCAGTCTGAAAAGCAGCCTGTTGGGGCACAGAGGCGATAGCCAGGTCATTGCTTTCCACCTGCCGAGCGAGCTGGTCGGGCTTGATGCCATCGGCAGCGGGAGCCACCCCACTACCATCGAGGCGCTGGAAACCACCAGTGTGTGCAAGATTCCCTTCTCCCAATTGGAAGCCCTTTCACGCAAAATCCCCGGGCTGCAGCACCAGTTACTGAGAGTGATGAGCAAGGAGATATTTGATGAGCATGAGCTGTTGCAGGTGGTGTCGCGGCGAACTGCCGAGCAGCGCCTGGCCATCATGCTGATCAATCTGGGTCAGCGTTTCGGTCGACGCGGCCTGTCGCGAACGCGATTCCGTTTGCCCATGTCCCGCCTCGACTTGGGCAACTATCTCGGGCTCGCCCCGGAAACGACGAGCCGAGCGTTTCGGCGCTTCATCGATCAGGGCTTGCTCAAGGTTACCGGCAAGGAAGTCGAACTGCTGGACCCGAGCGCACTACAGGAACTCACCGACGGTATGAGCGCACCGTTCCACAGCAGAAAGCAGCGTTGAGGCAATCTGCCAATGCGCCGCACTCCTCCCCGATCGGTTTTTGCTCACACAGGCCGCCCGGGCAGATGCGCGCGAATCTCCTCGGCACTCAGGCTGGCTAGTTCCTTGTCCAGGATATGGGAAACGCACTTCATGACCTGCTCCGGCAAGGCCTCCTTCAAGAACCCGAGAAAGCGGGGCGGCGCGCAGAGCACCACATGACCAAGCGCCCCCCTGCCATACTCGGCGCCAAGCCGTTCGCCGATCGCAGTGGCAAAGCGGATCGCTTCCTGTTCCTTGGGCGAATGGTGCTTGCCCATGGCATGCCGACCGACACCCATGGAATCGAACGTCCGGCCGGGACGATCGGCGTTGATGTCTCGCTCGTGCAGTTTGCCTTCAGGGTTGAACAGTGTGTCCACTTCCTCCAGGGCGGCCGTTGCTTCGGGCGCGGTGAAGAATCGCGCACGTGCCTGATCGGCCACCACCACCCAAGTCGCTTTCATGCCCACCTCCCGTGTAGTCAATAGGCGAGCCGAGCATTTCGGCCCGCCGTCTCGTCACCATCTGGAAACTCACTTGATATCGAGCTTGCGCCGAGGTACCTCTTTGACCTTCGGCAGCGTCAGTTCCAGCAGCCCGTTGTTGAATTTGGCCTCGGCCTTGTCGGCATCGACTTCGCAAGGCAGGGCAACCGTACGTTCCACACGGCCATGGGAGATTTCACAGCGATAGTACTCGCCGCTTTCTTCCTTGGACTCCTTGTGGCGCTCTCCCTTGATCGTCACGGTGCTGTCGGTGACCGAGACATCCAGATCCTCACGCGCCATACCGGGAAGCTCGGCACGTATCACAACCTCCGCATCCCGGTTGACGACATCGACCTTGGGCATTCGGCTCCCGGCGGCAAGCCGCTCGAAAACCGGCAGGTCCCAGCGCAGCGGATGCCCCCATCCTCGTTCGAGAAAGCGGTCGAACATACGGTCAAGCTCACGGAACGGGCTCGCTTCCTGCGGCGGCGTCGCTGACGGCACTTCACTAACGTTGGGTCTGATTTCCTTCACGCTCTTCTTGGACATGGCACTGGCTCCTGTTGGCGAATCCAAACGCAGTGCAGCGATCGGACTCATGTGCATGCTTGCCATTGAGAAAGCTAGGACGGATCCGGCCCAAGCAAGTTGATGCAAATCAAGTCAGCGACCACTATCACTTTCTCGCCTGTAGCCAAGAGGAGCGAATCTGCTCCCGAGCCAGGCTAGTCAGGATCAAGCAGGCCACAGCAGAGCGGTGGCGCGACACCCCACCTCGCCGAATCCCATACCGAAACGGCCCTGCATTGATCCAAGGCAAGGACAGCCAGTTCCTCACCAGGCATAGTGCCAATAACAGGCATTCAAAATACTCATTAACTTCCGACACACCGCGTCGACACACACCCACGGGAGGGAGCGATGTCCACCATCTCGTACGCCAATACATCAACCGATACGGCCGCAGCGCCGCTCGATACGCGAGGCCGCAGCCTGGCCGCGGTCGTCTACGTGCTCTATCTGGGCAGCATCATGGCGGTGGTCACCGCACCCATCGGCGTGCTGATCGCCCACCTTCGCCGCCGCCGCAATGCGGAGTGGGTGGAGAGCCACCTGCTGTTCCAGATCCGCACCTTCTGGCTCGGTGCCCTGGCCGGTGCCGTGGTGCTTTCCGCCTGGTACTTGCTGGGCCTGATCGGCGCGCCCTCCTGGGCTTCCTGGGTGCTGGGTTACGGCTTCTTCACTGCCTGCCTGGCCTGGACCATCGGTCGCAGCGGCGTGGGGATCAACCGTCTGCTGAACGACCGCGCCATCGACGATCCGCGCAGCCTGCTGTTCGGCGGCGCCAAGGTCTCGCTGGAAGACTGATCGGGAGCTCACCAATGACTACCGCCACCTCGACCCTGCAATTGCCACCGACACGCTCCGCTGCCGTCAGTGGACTGGCCTGGGGCTTCATCGCCTTCTCCACGCTGACCGCGGCACTGCTCACCCTGCCGCTACTGCCCGGCGAGGCGCTGGTCGTCTCGCTGGGCGTCGAAACCGGCAGCGGTGGGCTCACCGGCGGGGTGGCCTGGCTGATCGAGCGCAGCAATACCGTGGCCGGCCTACTGATGGTGGGCGCCGCCGTGACCCTGGCGCTCTCCGTGGCGCTGCTGCAGCGTCGGCGCTGGGCGCGGCCGGCTTTTCTCGGCCTGATGGCGGCCGGCTTCGTCGGTGTGCTGGGCGGCGCCGCCCTGACCCCGCTGACCTTCGGCTTCATGGCCGATGCGGCCGGAGAAATGGCCCGCTACGAAGAGTCGGTGGCTGGCCTGATCGGCGCCCTTTCCGTGCTGATCATGGTGGCCACGGCGCTGGTGGTGCTGTTCGCCTGGGCCGGCTGGAAGCTCACCACGCCGGCGGTTCGTGCCGAATTCGAGCGCACGCCTGTCGCCGCGGTGGGCTGAGTGACGGAGCGTCACGAGCTGTCTCAGCCGCGGCCGCTGCCCAACCCGGGCTGGGGGCCGCTGGCGGCGCTGCCCGGCAATCCGCTGATGTGGGTGCTGATCCTCAGCGAGATGGTGGTGTTCGCCGCCTTCTTCGGTTTGTTCGCCTGGCTGCGGGCCGGCGAGCGCGAGGTCTTCGACGCCTCCCAGCAGTTGCTCGATCCGGTGACCGGCGGCATCAACACCATGGTGCTGCTGACCAGCGGGCTGTTCGCCGCCCTGGCGGTACAGGCCATCACCCAGGGCAGGATACGGCGCTGCCGCCAGTGGCTGGGAGCGGCCTTCGCCCTGGGCGTGGTGTTCTGCGTGGTCAAGATAATGGAGTATGCCGATAAGCTCGGCCAGGGGCTCATGCCCGAGACCAACACCTTCTTCACCTTCTACTACCTGCTGACCGGCTTCCACTTCGCCCACGTGCTGTTCGGCCTGGGGCTGATCGCCCTGGTGGCCTGGCGCCTCTCCCATGACAACGTGGAAACCGCCGCGGCCTTCTGGCACATGGTCGATCTGATCTGGATTCTGCTCTACCCGATCCTCTACCTGCTGAGGTGAGCCCATGCGCGCCATGCAAGACGCCTTTCGCGATGCCGCCACCCGCCGGCTGCTGATTACCTGGGCGGTGCTGATGGGGCTGACGCTGGTTACCATGCTCTCCGCACAGTTGGGCGGCGATGCCCGCCTGGCCGCCCTGCCGCTGTGGTCAGCAGGCCTGCTGCTGGCCACCACCTTCTTCAAGGTGCACCGGGTGCTGATGGTGTACCTGGGCCTGGCCGACGCTTCGCCGGCCTGGCGCGGTGCCTTCGTCGGGCTGGTGCTGGCCACGCTGGTGCTGGTGGGGTCCGGTTATCTTGTCGCCCAGTTAGCCTAACCATCGTCCTCAAGAGAAGTGAACGAAACGGCGCCGCTATCGGGGATAGCGGCGCCGTTTACTGTGGCATGGGTTCAGTAGGTGGGTGGCGGTGGCCCGACGCCGGCCCACTCCGCCAGCCGCCGGCCCAGGCGGATCAGGCCGTAGACGGCGAAGGGGGCAACGAACATCATCAGGATGCCCCAGTCCTGGGTGTTGATCACCCAGGCCAGCGGGGTGATCACCGCGAAGGCGGCCAGCAGGCCGAGGCACAGGGCAATGGCGGGACGGTTTACTGTCATCTTCACTCCCCCTAGTTACCTATGATTTGACGGTAAATTCCCGGCAGTGCGAGAGAAAGATGCTCCGGCCGGTTGACGATGGCGTAGCTGCCGCGGCCGAACAGGTGCGACACGTACTGGTGCGCCTCGCTATCGATGGTCACGCCGAACACCCGCACTTCGTGCTGGCGCGCCTCGAGCACCGCCCGGCGGGTGTCCTCGATGCCGTAACGGCCTTCGTAATAGTCGGTGTCGTTGGGCTTGCCGTCGGTGAGCAGCAGCAGCAGCCGGTGCCGGTTGGGCCGTTCGGAGAGCTCCTTGGTCACGTGGCGGATCGCCGGCCCCATGCGGGTGTAGTGGCCGGGCTTGAGCGCCGAGATGCGTCTTGCCACCCGTTCGTTCATGGCCTCGTCGAAGGTCTTCAGGGTATTGACCCACACTTTCTGGCGCCGATGCGAGGTGAAGCAGTGGATGCTGTAGTCGTCGCCGCAGCCGGCCAGGCCGTGGCCCAGCACCAGCAGCGCCTCCTTGGCTACGTCGAGCACCCGGCGATCCTCCAGCCAGGCGTCGGTGGAGAGCGAGACGTCGACCAGGATCGACACCGCCAGGTCGCGGGCCTGCTGGCGGGTGGCCTGATAGAGCCGGTCGCTGGACTCGCCGGTGGCGGCCAGGTCGCAGCGCGAGCGGATCACCGCGTCCATGTCGAGCTCGGTGCCGTCGTACTGGCCGCGCAGGGTCTCGCGGCGCGGTCGCAGCGCCTCGAACTCTCGGCGTACGCGGCGAATGCGCCGCTGGGTAGCGGCATCGGGCTGCCACTGCTCGCCCTCTTCGCTGGCAAGCTCGGTGTGCACCAGGCAGTGTTCGGGCAGGTAGATCTGCTTGCGGTAGTTCCACTCGGGATAGGTGTGCTTGCCGCGGAGGCGCTCGCCCAGCGCCTCGTCCGGCGGCAGGTCGAGGTCGACCTTGATGCGCGTCGCCGCCCGCTGCTTGTGCGGGCTGAGGATGATCTCCTCCATCTGCTCGGCGGCGCGCTTGGCTTCCTCGTCCTCGTTGTCCTCGACCAGGCGGTTGAGGTTCACCATCTCGGTCCAGGAGAGCATCTTCTCGAAGCGGTTGGCTATCAGCGGGTCGTCGCGCTCGGTCTGGTCCTGGCGCTTGCGCTCGGCCTTGCGCTTGCCGTCGCTCACCGTCTGGGCGCTGTTGGTCTCGCCTTCTTCCGGGTCTTCCCGGCTCTCGTCGCGGCCGGCCCCGGTGCCCAGGGCCACCACCTGACCCCACAGCGGCACCGGCAGCGGCGGACGATAGCCGCGCGGCGCGCCGATACCGTCGAGCGATAGCTCGGGCCGCGTCACGGCGTGATGCATGGCCGCCGCCCAGCCTTCCAGCCCCCGCTCTTCGCCGAGCAGCACGCGCAGGGTCTGTTCCAGCGCCAGCTCCATGGTCGGCAGGCGCTTGCGGGCCGGGCGCACCAGCAGCAGCGCCTGGCACAGTCGTCGATAGCGCTCGGCCAGCCCAGGGAAGCGTTCGAGCGCAGCGTCACGGGCGCGCACCGCCTCGCGCAGGCGCGCCAGGTCGGCACGCAGCGGGTCGCGCTGCGGCTCGGGCTGGCGCGCCACCGCCAAGTAGGCCACCAGCCAGAAGTAGAGATCGCGGTTCAGCTCGGCGTCGGGGAACAGATCGATGCGGGGCGGCAGCAGCAGGTTCTCCTCGTCGCGCCGGGCCTGGTCGATGGCCTCGTCATCGAAGCCGAGCCGCTGACGCAGCGACAGGCGGTGATTGGAGCTGCGCGCGATGATGGCGGCGACTTCAACGCCCGCCTCGCCGCCGCTGGCGCGGAAGAACACGCCGAGCACGTGGCGCATCCGCTCCATGGAAACGGCCGCTTCCGGATAGCGCTGGTAGCTGGCCGCACTGGAGGCCCAGCGATGCCAGTGGCGACCGACGAACTCTTCGAGCTCGAGAAATTGCATGGCCAATCCTCCTGGTGCGCTATCGAGCGCCGATTAGGTGGCAGTGATGCCTCAGCCGAAAGTGGCGCGAATCGACTCCAACAACCCTTCCTGCACGTCCAGATCGTCCGAGAGCGGCTCGACCAGGGTGGCCCGGGTGGCCTCGAGGATCGGCATGCCGGCATTGATCAGGGTGGCGCAGTAGACCAGCAGGCGGGTGGAGACCCCCTCTTCCAGGTCCTGGCCCTTGAGCTCGCGCAGGCGCCCGGCCAGGTTGACCAGCGCGGCGCAGCGCTCATGGGAAAGGCCGCTCTCGCGGGCGACGATGTCGCACTCCACCCGCGGCGGCGGGAAGTCGAACGACATCGCCACGAAGCGCTGACGGGTGCTCGGCTTGAGTGACTTGAGAATGTGCTGATAGCCGGGGTTGTAGGAGACCACCAGCATGAAATCGTCCGGCGCCTCGAGCAGCTCGCCGGTTCTTTCCAGCGGCAGCAGGCGGCGGTCGTCGGTAAGCGGGTGTAGCACCACGGTGACGTCCTTGCGCGCTTCCACCACCTCGTCGAGGTAACAGATGCCACCCTCGCGCACGGCGCGGGTCAGCGGGCCGTCGACCCAGCGGGTCTCGCCGCCCTGCAGCAGGTAGCGGCCGGTGAGGTCGGCGGCGGTGAGGTCATCGTGGCAGGAAACGGTGAACAGCGGGCGCCCCAGCTTGGCCGCCATGTGACTGACGAAGCGGGTCTTGCCGCAGCCGGTCGGCCCCTTGAGCAGCAGCGGCAGGCGCTGCCGGTACGCCTGCTCGAACAGCGCGCACTCGTTGCCGACCGGCTCGTAGTAGGGCAGCTCGCGCGCAAAGGCGGAAGCAGCGTTGGTGGCGCTAGCGGTATACATGGCGAAACCTCCAAGAAAGAAGAGCCGGGAGAGAAGAGGACGGGGCGGCATGCCGCCCCGTCCCTGGCTCACTCGGTGGCGACGATGGAGGGCTGCTTGACGTGAGTGCCTACCTGCTCACGGGCCGGCCCGAACACCGCGTAGAAGAACATGGCGGCGGCAAGGGCAACGAAGATGCCGGTGCCGAAGCGCATCACGTAGAACAGCTCGAGCTGTGCCTGCACCTGCATGAAGTTCATGCCCAGTACCCGCTGCAGGTGGGTCTGCACCACACCGGCGAAGGTCAGGGTGAAGGTCATGAACCACATGGCCGAGGTCATGATCCAGAACGCCCACATGTTGAGCACCTGGTTGTAGGGCTGCACGCGGCGCAGCTGCGGCATGGCGTAGGTAATGATGCCCATGATCAGCATCACGTAGGCGCCGTAGAAGGCCAGGTGGCCATGGGCGGCGGTGATCTGAGTGCCGTGGGTGTAGTAGTTGATCCACGACAGGGTGTGCATGAAGCCCCACACACCGGCGCCGAAGAAGGCCACGGCGGCACAGCCCAGGGTCCACAGCATGGCAGCCTTGTTGGGGTGGTTACGGCTGCCCTTCCAGAACATGTAGAAGGCGAACACCACCATGGCGAAGAACGGAATCACCTCCAGCGTGGAGAAGATGCTGCCGATCGGCTGCCAGTAGCCGGGGGTGCCGATCCAGTAGTAGTGGTGACCGGTACCCAGCAGGCCGGAGAACAGCGCCAGGCCGACGATGACGTAGAGCCACTTCTCGATGATCTCGCGGTCCACGCCGGTCATCTTGATCAGCAGATAGCCGAGCAGCGAGGCCATGATCAGTTCCCACACGCCCTCGACCCAGATATGCACGATCCACCACCACCACAGCTTGTCCAGCGCCAGGTTGTCGGGGTTGTAGAAGGCGAACAGCCAGAACACCGCGGCCAGCCACAGGCCCAGCATCAGCACCATGTTGATGGCGGTCTTGCGGCCCTTGAGCATGGTCAGGCTGGTGTTGAACAGGAACATCAGGAACGAGACGGTGATCATCAACTTCGCCCACAGCGGCTGCTCGAGGTAGTGACGCCCCTCGTGAATGCCGAACTGGTAGCTGATCAGCGCGCCGGCGCCGGCAATGGCGAACAGCAGCAGCTGGAAGTAGGCCAGCTTGGGGCTGTAGATCTCGTTCTCCGCCTCTTCCGGCATCAGGTAGTAGGTGCTACCCATGAAGCCGATCAGAAGCCACACGATCAAGAGGTTGGTATGGCTGGTACGGGTGATGTTGAAGGGCATCGCCTCGGACATGAAGTGCGGCCACACGTAGGCTGCCGCCGCCGCCAGTCCGAAGATGATCTGTAGAGCAAATAGTGCCATTGCCAGCATGAAGAACGGCAAGGCCACCTTCTGCGTTTCGTATTTCATGGTTCGACTCCTTGGTTCCTGGAAGGGGGATCAGCCCGCCGGGTGCGGCGGCCAGCCCTGGGTGTCGATGGAATCGGTCCACTCCAGGAAGTCGATCAGCGCCCGCATCTCTTCGTCGTTGATGTCGTGAGCCGGCATCTGGCGACGGCCGGGGGCACCGGTGGGCTGGGCGTTCATCCACGCCGTCAGCGCCATGCGGGCAGCCTCGGGGTTGTCGCGTCCGCCGAAGCGGGTCCAGACGTTGCCGACCTCAGGCGCGAAGTAGGAGCCTTCGCCGAGGATGGTGTGACAGTTGATGCAGTTGTGCTCTTCCCACACGTGCTTGCCCAGGCGCACGGAGTCCGACATGGGCTGGGTCGAGGTATTGACGATGTAGAAATGGCTGTGAGCCGTCAGTGCGGCAAACAGCAGGAAAAAGAAGAGCGAGCCGCCGTAAAAGATATTACGGGCCGCCGCCTTGGTGAGGCCTTCGGTCATGGGCCTTTCCCCCTCGCTGGTGACACTTCAGGGACCTGCGACCGAAGTCGGCGAGCCCCACCCCTTAAACAAGCATCTATAATGCATCTTAAGAGTAACGCCACGAACCAGAGGCAGCATTGACCTTCGTCAAATCGGCGGTGATGAACGGCGCGAGCGGCGAGAGAACGGAGCTTTCAGAGAGCGGTGGAATGTCGCACGGCGGGCCGCTGGGGCCCGCCCGTCAGTTGTAGGTAAACGCACGAGCGGGATGAAGGGCTAGGCGCACGGCGCGCAGGAACCGGAGCCTATGGGGTATAGGTGAGGATTGCGAGCACCGTGCAACAACGCCCTTCACCCGCGCAGTCGTTTACCGCCGGGTATCGGTGATGTCCTCGATCCAGGTCAGTGCCGCCACCCCCGCCGGCAGCCCCAGGGTGGGAATCGCCAGCATGGCCACCTGCTTCAAGGCCTCCGGTTCGATGCCTTCGTCCATGGCGCGGCGCATATGGGAATGCACGGCCCCCTCCGAGCCGCCGCCCACCGCCAGCGCCAGCTTGACCAGGCGCCGCGTGCGGTCATCCAGCGGACCCGCTTCGGCGCACGCCTTGCCCAGCGCAGCATAGGCGCGCCACACCTCGGGATAGTCGTCGGCCACCTTGCCGGCACCGGAAGGAAGATCTTGATTGGCCATGTGGTTTTTCCTCGTCTTGTCGTGAATGTCTCGGCAGGCTTCAGTATAGAAGCCTGCAGCGTCGTAGAAAGCCGTCTCAAAGGGGCAGGAAGAACCAGGGGTCCTTGGTCATGGCCGTGCCCATGATGTAAACGAACACCACGATGGCGGCCAGCGCGGCTAGCCCCCGCGACATCGGCGTGCGCCCGCGCTTGATCGCCACGGTGCCGAGCAGGATGTAGCCGAGCAGGCCCAGCAGCTTGGCGGCCAGCCATGGATGGTGCTGCGGCCACATGGAAAGCATCGTCATCAAGGTGAGCCCCAGCAGCAGCAGCAGGGTGTCGTTGATGTGGGGCAGGACCCTCACCCAACGCCGCTGCAGCAGGGAAGTCTCGCGCACCGACCACCAGGCGCGCACGATGAAGAAGGTGATACTGAGCACCGCGGTGGTCATGTGCAGGTGCTTGATCAGTGAATAGTACTCGATCATCGACTGGCTCCGTCCTTGCCGGCCTGTTATTGCCTCGGCCTCTATCCCCGCTGACCGTCTATCCCCTTTGACCGTCTACGCGGGCACTCATGAGTGGCAGCGTATAGTGAAACAGGAAGATGAGGTAGGCGATACACCAGAAGATGATGCTCAGATTGTAGGTCCAGTGGGTGATCTGCGGGAACATGGCGAGGATCGGCGAGCGCAGCAGAGCCCCGGCGAACATCAGCGCCAGGCCCACGCCGATGCCCGGCAGGGTGCGAATCTCGCGCCCGGTGTGCCCGAGCGAGACCCGCGCCATCATCGCCAGCATCATCGTCGCAATGCCGCCGATGGCCAGGGCGTGCACGGCTAGCTCGACGCGGAAGGCACCCATCAGCGCCATGGCCCACATCGTCAGACCGAGCGGTACGAAGGCGTAGCTCAGGTGCAGGCCCCACAGCAGCGGCTCACGCAGGGTGCGATGCCCTTCCCAGCGCACCAGACGTATCAGGCTGGCCAGCGCCGCCACCAGCATCACGCTGGCCAGCAGCGCCGGCGGCACGGCGGCACCGAGCAGCGCCGCAAGTTGTAACACCACGATCGCCAGCATCGAGCCCAGAGTCAGCCGCTCCAGTGCCGGGATCGCCGCCGGCTGCGGCCGCCCCAGCTTGCGAGAAGTGAAGAAGGGGATCACCCGTCCACCGAGTAACACCATCAGCACCGCGATCAGTAGTACGCCGAGATAGCCCCCTTCGCGAATCAGCGTGAACTTGCCCTGGGCCACGCCCAGGTGCATGGCCAGATTGGCCATCGCCAATAGCAGCAGTACCGGCACGAACATCAGATTGCGCCACAGCCTGGCCGCCACCACCAGACGCCCCATGACCAGCGCCGCCAGCGGCAGGAAGGCCACGTCGAGCACGATCAGCAGCCATACCGGCAGCCCCATGGGAAACGCCAGGGTGATTCGGGCCGCCAGCCACAGCGCCACCAAGCCTAGTAGAGGCGCACCGCTCAGACTCGGCCGGCCGGTCCAGTTCTGCACCGCGGTGAGCAGGAAGCCCACTACCACGGCGGCACCGAAGCCGAAGATCATCTCGTGCTGGTGCCACCACATCAGTCCGCCGTGGGGGCGCAGCAGGATGTCGCCGTGCCAGAACGCGAACCACACCACCATGGCCAGCACGCTGAACAGCGACGCCAGCAGGAAGAAGGGACGAAACGCCAACCGCGCCAGGGGCAGGCGCGGCTGGTTGGGAGCGGGGGAAGCGGTGTTCATGGCGGCATACCCGACTTGAATGCTTGGATGAATCCATTATGGCGATTCGCGTCGGGCGGCTTCATGACGAGTATCAAGAATGCTTCTTTTTAATCGCCACACAACCAATCATTGAGCGAGCGGGATGAAGCGGCTAGGTTCGTTCCCGACGAACCAACGCACTTCCCACATCCCTGTGGGTCGCGAGTCGCACGATGCACAAGAACCGGAGCATATGGGGTATATGTGAGGATTCTGACCGGGCTGGCGCACCAGCAATCGTGCAACAAAGCGATTCGCCCGCGCAGCCAATGATTACTAATGGCTGGTGCCTTCTTCGTATTGGGTCTTATTCCACACATTGTACTTGCCCGAGGGCCGCTTCATCGGCATGCGCCCCAGCTCCTCCAGGGTGTTGGCGTCGAGCCACAGCAGGTAGCCGTCGTCGTCCCACACGCTCAGCAGCAGGGTCTCGCCGCGGCGGTCGAACTCCACGTGGGCGGCGGTCTTGCCCGGCTCGGGAATCAGCGTCTCGACGATCTCCAGGCTCTGCTTGTCGATCACATGGATGCGATCGTGGTTGGGGCCGAAGAAGACGTCGACCCAGGCGTAGGGCGAGTTTTCGTGGCTGCGCATGAAGAAGCCGGGGCCGTCGGTTTCGATATGGGTGATCAGCGACCAGTCGGTCATGTCGAACACCGAGACCTGCCCCTTGTCGATGTGCGGCATCGCCATCACCCGGCGCCCATCGAGTTCCCAGGTGATGCCGGCGCCCAGGTGCGGCATGCCCTCCAGCGGCAGGTCGGCGACCTTGACCTCCTCGTCCATGTCGAACACCTGGCCGCCCTTGCCGCCGCGAGCGGCGCCGACCAGGTAGCGGTACTCCATGTCGAAGAAGAAGTCGTCGAGGTAGTCCGGCGCCTCCATGCGGTGCAGGGCGAAGTCGCCGACCAGTGCCTCGTCCCCTTCGGCCCGCTCCTCGGGCCAGCGGATCTCCCACACCTCGGGGATGTCGCGCAGGGCGGCGACGAAGCTGTTGCGCGGCGGTGCGGTATAGACGGCGCTGACCCGTGAGGTCTCGCCGTTGAGGCCTTCCACCGGGATGGAGGCGATCAGCTCCAGGTTGCGCGCATCCAGCAGCACCAGGGTATGCGGCAGGTAGTTGCCAGCCAGCACGTAGTTGCCGTCGGCGGATACCGCGATGTTGCGCATGTTGATGCCGGCACGCACCTCGGCGGTGACCTCGAGGTTGTAGATGTCGTACTTGGTCACCCAGCCGTCGCGGGAGCCGAAGAACACGTAGCGGCCGTCCGGGGTGTACTTGGGCCCGCCATGCAGCGCATAACGACTAGGGAAGCGGGTGATGCGCTCGAAGCGGTCGCCGTCGAGCAGACTGACGTGGTGATCGCCGATCTCCACCACGATGAACAGGTTCTTGAGATCCTCGACCTCGAACACCGGTTCGTCGGGCAGCGTGCCATAGGCGTGGCTGACCACGTGGCTGGCCAGGATGTCCGCATCGCTCCAGCTCGGCTCGACCTCCGGCGGCTCGTAGATCCACTCCGCCAGGGCGGCGATCTCGGCCTCGCCGAGCAGCTCACCGTAGGCGGGCATTTGGGTGGCGGCGCGGCCATCGCGGATCACCTCGACCGCCTCGGCGTGCTTGAGCCGCGAGAGGTTGTCGGGTAGCAGCGCCGGGCCGATGCCGCCGAGGCGGCTCACGCCGTGGCAGATGGCGCAGTGGTGATTGTAGAGCACGTTGGCGTCGGGCTCGTCGGCCAGCGCCGGGACGGCGGGAACGGTCAGGCCCAGCAGGCCCCCAATGAATAGCCTGGAGAGTTTCACAGTGCCAGCCCTCCCACGGCCAGGGTCGAGTCGATATCGCTGCGGGTCAGCCGGGTCATGCCGAGGGCCAGGACGTCGGCCAGGCGCACCACCTCGCCCACCACGATCAGCGTGGGCGGCTTGAGCCCCTCGCGCTCGATCGTTTCCACCAGATCGCCCAAGGTGGCGAAGACGTTGCGCTGCTGGGGAGTGGTGCCACGTTCCACCAGCGCCACCGGGTGCTCCGCCGGCAGGCCGTGACGCTGCAGCTCGGTGCTGATCAGCCTGGCGTTGGCCAGGCCCATGTAGAACACCGCGGTGTGATGGGGAACCGCCAGCGCAGCCCAGTCCAGCGCCAGCTCGCCGTCGGCCTTGGCGTGGCCGGTGACGAAGGTCACGCTCTGGGCGTGGTCGCGGTGGGTGAGCGGGAAACCGGCGTAGCTGGAGCAGCCCGAGGCCGAGGTGATGCCGGGCACCACACGAAAGCTGACGCCGCACTCGACCAGATACTCGGCCTCCTCGCCGCCGCGGCCGAAGATGTAGGGGTCGCCGCCCTTGAGCCGCAGCACCCGCTTGCCCGCACGAGCCAGCTCGACCAGCAGGGCGTTGGTCTCCTCCTGGGGCAGCGAATGGTGGCTCGAGGCCTTGCCCACGTAGTAGCGCTGCGCCTCGGGGCGGGCCAGCGCCAGCACCTCCTCGGACACCAGCCGGTCGAACACCAGGCAGTCGGCCTGCTGCAGCAGTGACAGGGCGCGCAGGGTGAGCAGGCCCGGGTCGCCGGGGCCGGCGCCGACGATGGCGACCTCGCCGGGCGCCAGCGGTGCCTCGTCGAGCTCGAAACCCGGATGTCTCGATTGGCGGTGTGTTGTCATGATCGGCCTCTCCCCGAAGCGTCAAACGGTCTTTTTTTCGTGTTCCGATATGGGTGTTCCGAGGCCTACAGCTCGACGGCCTGAATCGTGTCGAAGGGGGCGGCCACGCGCCGCTGGCGCTCTTCTTCCACTCCGATCTCCTCGTTGCTGAGGTAGCAGCCGGGATCCTCCTCCCAGGGGTCGCCGGTCACCTTCCACGCCCGCACCCGAGTGTTGCCGTTGCAGATGGCAAGAAAGCGGCACTCGGCGCAGCGCCCCTTGAGCGGCCGCGGACGCTGACGGAAGCCCTGCATCAGCTCGTCCTGGCTGTCGCGCCAGATCTCCGAGAACGGCCGCTGGCGCACGTTGCCGATGGCGTGGTCCCACCAGAAGGTGTCCGGGTGCACGATGCCCAGGTTGTCGATGTTGGCGATGTACTCCCCCGAGGCGTTGCCGCCCCAGTGGGTCAGGCGCCGCTCCAGCGCCTCGACCCGGTCGGGAAAGTGCTCGCGAGCCCACATCAGCAGGAAGGGGCCGTCGGCGTCGTTGTTGCCGGTGACGTACTCGCGCTCGACACCGCGTTCGAGCTCGGCCCGGCAGTGGTCGAACAGCCGGGTCATGGCGTCGCGGGTCATCTGGTACCAGGCGTCCTGCTTGCGATGACGGTGGCCACGCCCGCCGTAGTTGAGGTGCGAGAGGTAGAACTTGTCGACGTCGTGCTCGTCGATCAGCGCCAGGATGGCGTCGAGCTGCTCGTAGTTCTGCTGGGTCAGGGTGAAGCGCAGCCCCACCTTGATGCCGTGCTGCTTGCACAGCTTGACCGCATGCATCGACTCGCGGAACGCCCCCTTGCGCCGACGGAACTCGTCGTGGGTGGCCTCGAGGCCGTCGATGCTGATGCCCACGTAGTCGTAGCCACACTCGGCGATCTGCGCGATGTTGCTCTCGTCGATCAGGGTGCCGTTGGTGGAGAGCCCGGTATAGATGCCGAGCTCCTTGGCGCGCTGAGAAATCTCGAAGATGTCGGGCCGCATCAGCGGCTCGCCGCCGGAGAGGATCAGCGCCGGCACGCGAAAGCGCTTGAGGTCGTCGAGGACGCTGAAGACCTCCTCGGTTGAGAGTTCGCCCTTGAAGTCGACGTCCGCCGAGACGGTGTAGCAGTGCTTGCAGGTCAGGTTGCAGCGGCGGATCAGGTTCCAGATCACCACCGGGCCGGGGGGCTTGGGCGGCGCGGCGCCGGTTTCCCCTCCTTTGGGCGTGGGTTCGAGCAGCGATTTGACGTAGCGGGTGACGCGGAACATGTAAACCTCCTCTGGCGCGGCGCAGGCCTCAGCGCGGCGGACCGGGCCGGCGGGCGAGCCGCAGGCCGGTCTTCTTGAGAATGCGGGAGCTGTACAGGATGCGGTGGTCGCGGCAGGCCTCGCCGAGCCGCTCGCGCAGCGCCTCGGCCTGGCACTCGACCTCGGCCTGGCTCTTGCCGTGCAGCATCACGAACAGGTTGTAGGGCCACTCGGGCAGGTGGCGTGGGCGACGATAGCAGTGGCTCACGCCGCGGATGGCGGCCACTTCGCGCCCCAGGCGCTCGATGTGGGCATCGTCCACGTCCCATACGGTCATGCCGTTGGCCACGTAGCCCAGCCGATAGTGGTTGGGTACCGCGGCGATGCGGCGGATCACACCGCTCTGCTGCATGCGCTGCATGCGCGCGCGAACCTCTTCGCCGGCGAGACCGAGCGGCCCACCCACCGCGCTCCAGGGATCCGGCACCAGCGGCAGGCCGGCTTGGGTGGCCAGCACGATGGCGCGGTCGATGGCGTCGAGGCCGTGTGCGCCGGCGGCTTCGGCCAGCGGCTCAGACGGGCAGGTGGAGACGGACATGGAATTCCTCCTGCTTGGGCATGTTGAACACCGCCAGGCCGGTGGTGGCCTCGATCGCCGCGATGGTCTCGCCGATACGCTCGGGGGTTTCGGTGGCCAGCACGAACCACATGTTGAGGCGGTGCTCGCGGCGGTAGTTGTGGGCCACCTCGGGAAAGGCGTTGACCGCCGTAGTGACCCGCTCGAAGTCGGCTTCCGGCACTTCCAGCGCCGCCAGGGTCAGGCCGCCGCCCAGGCGCTCGGCGTGGTACATCGGGCCGAAGCGGCTCAGCACGCCATCCTCCAACAGCCGCTCCAGGCGATAGAGCAGCTCGCCTTCGGAGAGGCCGAGTTCGGCGGCCACCGCGGCGTAGGGGCGCTCGACCAGCGGCAGGCCGTCCTGCAGGCGGTTGACGATGCCCCGGTCGGCCGCGTCGAGTTCGGCCGGCTCGGGCCGGTGACGGTGGGTACTCATGGCTGCTTCTCCCGGGCGTAGCGCCCGCCGCACTGCTTGTAGGCCTTGAGGCTGAACAGCACGCGGTGGGGAACATCCTGCAGGCCATGACGCTCGACGATGCCGTCGAGCGCTGCCAGCACCCGCTCGCGGCGGGCGCCGTGGATCATGCAGAACAGGTTGTAGGGCCAGACGGGCAGGCGCCGCGGGCGGCGATAACAGAGCGTCACGGCGGGCTCCGCGGCCAGTTGCTGCCCCACCTCTGCCACGGCGGCATCGGGCAGG
>NZ_BAEU01000035.1:0-3446 GCF_000246875.1 Halomonas sp. KM-1 | reverse complement strand
CCCAGCTTGCCCACCAGGCTCATGACGTCGCGCTGCACGTTCGGCCAGCCGTTGGTGCTGCGCGCCACGAGGCCGTCGAACAGCGCCTGCTGGGTGGCACGCACGTTGGGCACCTGGGCGGCTTCGGTGCTACCCAGCTGGACCAGCGCGTTGGGCTCCTCGGCACCAGCGGCGACGATGCCCCGCGGGCGCGAGTACTTGAAGCTGCGGTTGACGATATCCACGCCGTTGGCCAGCAGCGCCGAGGCCAGGGTGTCACCGGCATGGCCCTGATAGTGCTGGCCGTTGAAGGTGAAGCCGAGCTTGCGCGAGCGATCGATACGCCCGCCCTCTGCGAGACGATTCGGCTGTGTCACGGACTTGCTCATGCCTGCTCCCCCTTGACCGATGCCACTGCGGCGTTGCTGGCGCCCACGGTCTGTTGTCCGCCGCTGGCGACCTGCACGTTGCCCTGGATTTCGCCACCCGCCAGGCTCTCGGCGGTGATGCGGGGCCGCTCGCCCATCTTGTAGGTTTCGAGAATCTCGTAGGTCACGGTATTGCGCGTGACGTTGAAGAACTTGCGACAGCCGACGGCGTGCACCCACAGCTCGTGGTGGATGCCGCGCGGGTTGTCACGGAAGAACAGGTAGTCGCCCCACTCCTCGTCGCTGCAGGCTTCGGGGTCCTTGGGGCGGACGATGTGCGCCTGTCCCTTGGGCCGGAACTCCTCTTCTTCACGGTGTTCGCCGCAGTAAGGGCAGTAGATCAGAAACATGGGAATGCCTCCTTAGTGAGCAACGCCGGCGGCGCCGTGCTCGTCGACGAGAGCCCCACTATGGAAGCGGAACATGGAGAAAGGCTCGGCGATGGGATGCATCTCGCCCTTGGCCAGGCTGGCGGCGAACACATGGCCCGAGCCCGGGGTGGCCTTGAAGCCACCGGTACCCCAGCCACAGTTGAAGAACAGGCCCTTCACCGGCGTGGCCGAGAGAATCGGGCAGGCGTCCGGACAGGTGTCGACGATGCCGCCCCACTGGCGGTTCATGCGCACCCGCGAGAAGATCGGAAACATCTCGACGATGGCCTGCAGGGTATGCTCGATGGTGGGATAGCTGCCGCGCTGGCCGTAGCCATTGTAACCGTCGATACCGGCACCGATGACCAGGTCGCCTTTGTCGGTCTGACTGATGTAGCCGTGCACGTGGTTGGACATCACCACGGTGTCGAGCACCGGCTTGAGCGGCTCGGAAACCAGCGCCTGAAGCGGATGCGACTCCAGCGGCAGGCGGAAACCGGCCATCTTCGCCAGCACGCCCGAGTTGCCCGCCGCCACGCAGCCGACGGTCTTGGCTTCGATGTCGCCGCGGTTGGTGTGCACGCCATAGACACGGCCATCGCGAATCTTGAAGCCGGTGACCTCGGTGTTCTGCAGCAGGTCGACGCCCAGCGCGTCGGCGGCGCGGGCAAAGCCCCAGGCCACGGCATCGTGGCGCGCCACGCCGGCGCGCGGCTGCCAGGAGGCGCCGAGAATCGGATAGCGGGCATTCTTCGAGCAGTCCATGATCGGCACGATCTCCTGGATCTGCTCGGGAGTGAGCACTTCACCGTCGATGCCGTTCAGGCGGTTGGCGTTGACCCGGCGCTGGATGTCACGCATGTCCTGCAGGGTGTGGCCCAGGTTCATGACCCCACGCTGGGAGAACATCACGTTGTAGTTGAGGTCCTGGGAGAGTCCCTCCCACAGCTTCATGGCGTGCTCGTAGAGCGCCGCGGCCTCGTCCCACAGATAGTTGGAGCGCACGATGGTGGTGTTGCGCGCGGTGTTGCCGCCGCCCAGCCAGCCCTTCTCGACCACCGCCACGTTCTTGATGCCGTGTTCCTTGGCCAGGTAGTAGGCGGTGGCCAGGCCGTGGCCGCCACCGCCGACGATGATTACGTCGTACTGCTTCTTGGGGGTGGGGTTGCGCCACTGGCGCTCCCAGTTCTCGTGGTGACTGAGGGCGTGCTTGGCCAGCCCGAATCCTGAATAGCGTTGCATCTCGTCTCTCCTCGACCGGCCCCGCAGAGGGGGCCGATTTCATACATTCAGGCGGTGGCGGTTTCTTCTACCGCGGCCGAAGCGGCGCCGTAGACCGGGTGCCGCTCGCACAGCTCGGCGACCTTGGTGCGTACCTCGGCCTCCACGGCATCGGTGTTGCCCTGCTCGGCCAGCACGTCGAGGATGTCGCAGATCCAGCCGGCCAGGGCCTCGCAGTCGGCCACTTCGAAGCCGCGCGAGGTTACCGCCGGGGTACCGATGCGCAGGCCGGACGTCACGAACGGGCTCTGCGGGTCGTTGGGCACGGCATTCTTGTTGACGGTGATGTGCGCCCGGCCCAGTGCCGCATCGGCGTCCTTGCCGGTCACGCCCTGACGAATCAGCGAAACCAGGAAGAGGTGGTCGTCGGTACCGCCGGAGACCACGTCGTAGCCGCGCTCGACGAAGACCTTGGCCATGGCCTGGGCGTTGTCGATCACGCGCTGCTGGTACTGCACGAAGGCCTGGCTCATGGCTTCCTTGAAGGCCACCGCCTTGGCCGCGATCACGTGCATCAGCGGACCGCCCTGCTGGCCGGGGAACACCGCGCCGTTGAGCTTCTTGTACAGCTCCGCATCGCCATGGGCGGAGATGATCAGGCCGCCGCGCGGGCCGCGCAGGGTCTTGTGGGTAGTGGTGGTAACCACGTGGGCGTGGGGCACCGGGCTCGGGTAGAGGCCGGCGGCAACCAGGCCCGCCACGTGGGCCATGTCCACCATCAGCCAGGCGCCGACTTCATCGGCGATGTTGCGGAAACGCCGCCAGTCGACCACACGGGAGTAGGCGGAGAAGCCGGCAATGATCATCTTGGGCTTGTGGCTGCGCGCCAGCCGCTCGACTTCTTCGTAGTCGATCTCACCGGTCTCGGGGTTCAGGCCGTACTGCACGGCGTGGTAGTGCTTGCCGGAGAAGTTGGGCGCCGCACCGTGGGTCAGGTGGCCGCCGTGGGCCAGGCTCATGCCGAGCACGGTGTCGCCGGGGCTGACCAGCGCCATGAAGACGGCGGCGTTGGCCTGGGCGCCGGAGTGGGGCTGCACGTTGGCATAGTCGGCGCCGAACAGATCGCAGGCACGCTCGATGGCGAGCTTCTCGACCACGTCGACGTGCTCGCAGCCACCGTAGTAGCGCTTGCCCGGGTAGCCTTCGGCGTACTTGTTGGTCAACTGGGTGCCCTGGGCCTCCATCACGGCCCGGCTGGCGTAGTTTTCGGAGGCGATCAGCTCGACGTGGGCCTCCTGACGGGCCACTTCATCGGCAATGGCGGCGGCAACCTGAGAATCGAATGCGGCGAGACCAACCTGGTTCATGACTGACTCCTGTTGTTGTCTGGTATCTGCTGTCTGGTATCGGCAGGGGTTGCCTCGAATCTATCGGCTACCTGCCCAGG
>NZ_BAEU01000036.1:0-37957 GCF_000246875.1 Halomonas sp. KM-1 | reverse complement strand
CCAGCTCGCCGGGCGGGGGCGACGGTTCGCACCACGACGCCAGCGCTCCCTTCGAGCGCTGGCGTCGTGGCATGTACGGCATCGCTGACACCGTTCATGACTTCTTAAACCAGCAACGAATATGTAGGGAAAAATGGAAGCTATCAGTTCATACAGAACCAAACCTGTCGAGCGGTATGTCCAGCCAGTCGGTGGCGTAATCTTGATTGCTTACGCACTGCTAATGCCAGCCATGTCGATAGAAATGAAGTTCTTTCTTATCGCCATTGGAGCAGTCGCCATCTTCCTTGGAGTACTTCATCATTTTCATAAAACATTTGTGATTCATGAAAACTTCTTTGAAATGAAAAAGACCCCAATGTCTCCCACCCATCGTTTCCATTACAGTCATATAGAAAAATGGGAAGATGCCGAAGGCAGCAAGCTTTGCCTCAGTTACAGAAGAAAAAATGAAGTCAAGAAACATACGCTCCACACTGGAATGTTAAGCAAAGGGGATCGCGAGAGACTCCTTAATGACCTGAAATCTCTCGCCTCGCTACCAGCACAGGACACATGACCTTTACGTACCGCCCTCACAGGTCACAGGTACACAGACCAAGGAGAAGGAGAGAGCACGCACTGAATCAATCAGCACCTCACAAAACTTCACAGAGGATGCCTTTCCAGCGGGAAGGCAAGACCAATCATCATCTTCAGTACTGCTGTTGGTCGGCGGTATCGTGACCTACAATCGGATCGTGCGGGATTTCAATCGTGTCGAGCAGGGCTGGGCAGGCGTGCTAGTCCAGGAGCGACAGATTCTGCGCACCCTTCCCGCACTGTTCGAGCAAGTGTCGAGCTATCAGCAGTACGAGCGGGATATTCAAGAACGCTTGACGAAGATGCGTACGGCTTTCGATAGAATCTCCAACGAGAGGATACCCAGCGAAGCCGATGGGGCGGCACTGCAAGAAGCCCAGCGTGCCGGAGAGGAAGTGATGCGTGAACTGCGCCTCACCGTAGAGAACTACCCCGAACTCAAGTTCAGTGAAGTGGTGCGCAGCTACATGCGGGAACTGTCCAAGCTCGAGGATCATCTGGCTGCAGCACTACGCCTGTTCAATGCTCAGGTAGCCGCTTTCAATTCACGGATCGAAACGTTCCCGAGCAACCTGGTCAACGCCATTTCTCCACGCAGGTCCCGCATTCAGGTCTTTTTCGATAGCGAGGCTTCGTCTTCCTTCGAATATCGTCCAAATCCATGAGGCATCCGGATAGGCCATGGCTCAGCTCGTCAACGCAGCTTGCCGCGCCCGCCGCACGTTGGCCAGTAGCAGGCTGCCAGTAGCGGGGTCGGGGATCAGCGTGCAGTCGATATCGTAGAGTCGGCGTACCAGCTCAGTGGTGACCACCTCGCCTGGCGGCCCCGCGGCCACCAGCTTGCCACTACGCAGTGCGAGAAGATGGTCGGCGTAGCGGCAGGCGCTGGCGAGGTCGTGCAGCACCATCACCACGGTGCGCCCGTCGGCGGCCAGCTGGCGTACCAGTTCGAAGACCTCGATCTGGTGGCCAAGATCGAGCGCCGAGGTGGGTTCGTCGAGCAGCAGCAGTGGTGTCTGCTGGGCAATGGTCATGGCAATCCATGCACGCTGACGCTGGCCGCCGGAGAGGGTGTCGAGAGGCCGGTCAGCCAGTTCGCTCACATCGGCTGCGGCCAGCGCCTGGTGTACGATCTGCTGATCCTCCGCTGACCATTGGCGCAGCCAGCCTTGATGAGGCTGGCGGCCGAAGCGCACCAGCTCGGCCACGGTCAGGCCCTCCGGGGCAGTGGCTTCCTGGGGCAGTAGCGCCAGGCGACGGGCCAGCTCCCTGGCCGGCAGCTGCTGGATGTCCTGCCCATCGAGCAGCACCGCGCCGTGGCTGGGCGCGTGCAAGCGGGCCAGACCGGCCAGCAGGGTCGACTTGCCGCAGCCGTTGGGACCGACGATGGCGGTGACCTGGCCCGCCGGCAACGACAGCGCCAGCTCGTCGATGATGGTGGTGCGGCCATAGCCGAGGCTCAGGTCGCGGGTGGCGAGTTCGTGTCGGGTCATGCCAGATTCCTCGAAGCCGGTCGTAGCAGTATCCACAGCAGCCAGGGGCCGCCGACCACGGCAGTAACGATGCCCACCGGGATCTCGATGGGCGAGAGCAGCACCCTTCCCGCCAGATCGGCCAGCACCATGACTAGCGCCCCCGCCAGCGCCGAGGCCACCACCGGCACGCCCCGCGGCGAGGAGAGCGAACGGGCGATTTCAGGGCCGATCAGCCCGACCAGGCCCACCGGTCCCGCCACGGAGACCGCCAGACCGGTGAGCAGCACCGAGACCGTCAGCACCTGCCAGCGGCGCCGGGCGACGTGCAGACCGAGGCCGGAGGCCACGGCATCCGAGAAGCGCATCAGGCTCAGTGCCCGGGTGAGCCACAAGGCAACGCCCAGGCCGAGCGGCAGGCCTGCCGCGAGCAAGGTGACGGCCCCGGCAGGCCGGGCGTTGAGCGAGCCGACCGTCCAGGGGTATGCGGCGTTGGCGGTATCGATGTGCACCTTGGCCAACAGCAGCTGGGTGATGGCGCCGAACACCGCGCCGACCCCGATACCAGCGACGATGAAGCGGTAGCCACGTGTGCCGCCCCCGGCGGCCAGGCCGAAGGTGAGAGCCGCGGCAGTGGCTGCCCCCGCCAACGCCATGGGCGGCGGCGCCAGCGACACCCCCACACCAATCACCGAGGCCACGGCGAAGGCGGTGGCCCCGTTGTCGATACCGATGATGCCGGGGGTGGCCAGGCGATTGCGTGCCAGAGTCTGCATCAGGCAGCCCGCCACGCCGAAGGCGGCACCGGTGAGACAGGCAGCGAACAGCCGCGGCAGGCGCAGCTCCTGCACCAGGAACACCGCCATCAGCTCGCCGCGCCCCACCAGCGCCGGTAGCACGGCACTTGGCGCCAGCGCGCTGCTGCCCAGGGCCAGGTAGGCCAACGATGCCGCCAGCAAGCCCAGCAGCAGGAGTAGCGCGGCCAAGAAGGCACGTCTATCCACCAGCACGCTGCAGGGTGCTCGTGCGCCTCCCAACTGCCAGGCCAGGCGCCAGTGGCCGGCCGGCGCGGGAACCACCGTTGCCCGGTCGTACCCGTGCCCGACAGGCTGCTGGAGCCCGTCTCCGGCAGTATTGCCGTGCATTGCCCCCTCCTTTCTCATCAGGCGCATAGCGTTCATCAGGCTCATAGCGTTGGCATCCGTCGCGCTCTCACCACGGCGACCAGCACGGGCGCACCGCACAGTGCCGTGAGCACCCCCAGCGGCAGCTCGGAAGGTGCCACCACCAGCCGCGAGACGATATCGGCCGTGATCACCATCAACGGGCCAAGCGGCAGGCACAGCCACAGGGTACGACGAATGTCGGGCCCGGCCAGGGCGCGGGCGGCGAATGGCACCACCAGCCCGACGAAGGCAATAGGGCCAGCCGTGGCGGTGGCAGCTCCCACCAGCAGCGCCACGGCCACGATCACCAGCAGCCTGATCAGCCCCGGGCGGTGCCCGAGGCCACTGGCGACACGTTCGCCCAGCGCCAGGGCCGCCAGAGGGCGCGCCACGGCGAGCACGATGCCAGCGGCCAGCAGCAGGCTGGGCAGGATGGCAAGCAGATGATCGAGTCGACGCCCGGCCAGGCTGCCGACGATCCAGAAGCGGATCTCGTCGGCGGCACGCTGGTCGAACAGCAGCAGCAGCGAGGTGAGCGAAAGCAGCAAACCGGTCAGGGCGGCGCCGGCCAGCACCAGTCGCACCGGATCGTTACCGGCACCGCTGAAGCGGGCTATACCGAGAACGCAGAGGCACCCTGCCATGGCACCCAACTGCGCTACGCCAACCCGCATGGTGGTGGCGGTGGCGCCTAGCACCAGCGCCACGGCAACGGCAAAGGCCGCCCCGGCGCTGACGCCGAGTAGACCCGGCTCTGCCAATGGGTTGCGCGTCACCGCCTGCAGCAAGGCTCCCGCCACCCCCAAGGCCAGGCCGACCACCAACCCGATCAGGGTGCGAGGCAGGCGTAGCGAGCCGACCACGAACTGCGCTTCCGCATCGCCCTGCCCCGTGATGGCGGCCCAGGCCCGGCTCGGGCCGACCTCGCCGGCCCCCCATAGCAGGCTGGCCAGACACACCAGCAGCAATAACAGCAACAGGCCCGCCAGTCTCACAGGGAGACGGCGGGCCGTGGAGACCCCCGAAGAAAACGTCGTAGCCATCAGGGAGTCAGGGCAGCGTCTAGCTCATCGAGAATCGCCAGCGCCGCCAGCGGACCGGAAGCACTCGACCACAGCTGACCGTCGACGGGCACGACCTGGTCACGGGCCACCACGTCGAGGCGAGCGAAAGCGGGCGTGGCCTGCGCGGCTTGCAACGCTTCCCGCCCTTCTTCGTTCAGCGTGGCCAGGAACAGCCAGTCGGCATCGACGCGCGAAAGATTCTCGAGGCTTAGCGGATCGCTGTGCGGCCGGTCCTCACTCGTCAGGCCCGCGTCATGGATCGCCACCCCGGACGCGCGCAGCAGGCCGGCGGTGAAGAGGCGGTCCGACATGACCATGGGACCCTGAGGCATCCAGCGTACCAGCACGGCGCTGGGGGCTTCATCGGCAGAGATTTTCGCTTCGATCTCGGCGGCTCTGGCATCGACCTGCTCCAGTACCGCTTCGATTTCCGCCTCGCGCCCCAACGCCTGGGCGAACAGGCGTGCCTCGCCGCGCCATGCCTCGGGGTCCAGTCCTTCGGTCAGCGGTACGACGGTCGGTGCCATGCGCGAGAGCAACCGATACTGCGCCTCGGCGAGCTGCGGGGGTGCCAGGATCAGGTCCGGTTGCAGCGCCAGCACGGCCTCGAGGTTGATCTCTCGCACCACTCCGACGATGGCGGGGCGCTGCGCGTTCAGATGGGCCTCGATGTACCGGGCCACTCCATCGCCGCCGCGGGTGGTAACGGCGCCCAAGGGCATGACGTCTGCCGCCAAGGCAACGTCCAGCGCACCCTCGTAGAGCGTCACGACGCGCTTCGGCGCGTCGGGTATCGCCACCTCGCCGAAGGCCGTGTCTACACTGCGCTCGGCCCAGGCGGTAAGCGGCAGCATAAGCACGATTACTGTCAGGAGTGACAAGCACAGTGCGCCTAACACGCGTTTCCCAGCGTTCATACCAGCCTCACACGCAAAGTCATTTAATACGAATAATTATCACAAAGAATTGCGCCACCGCACTACGCAACGCAGCGTTGCGTAGTGCGCAACGAATTATAAAGCCAACAAGAATCGTTTTCATTAATGGAAATGCCAGCTAGACTGTTCCAATTGACGCAACGTTCCGGTGACTCGACATGTACGACCTCGACGAGCTGCTCGCCTTCGATCACGTCATGCGTTCCGGCAGTCTGACCCGCAGCGCACGTGCTCTCGACCTGGCCAAGTCGACCCTCAGCCGGCGTATCGCTCAGCTCGAACGTCAGCTGGGACAGCCTCTGCTGCGCCGGCAGTCCAACCGGCTGCTGCCTACCGAGGCCGGCCACGCCTTTCACGTCTACTGCCGGCAGATTCTCGAGATCGCCGAGCAGGGCCGCCAGGCACTGGAGGAGTTGAACGAGGAGGTCAGCGGCGAACTACACGTGGTTGCGCACAATGCGCTGGCCCGAAGTTGGTTGTCCGCTCGCCTGACCGCTTTCATGGAGTGCCATCCTGCGGTGCGCCTCACTCTGCTGACCTGCGCCACTCCCAACCTGACCGCCGACAGCCAGGCCCTCACCGTGTGGCTGGGGGAGGTGCGCGGTGGCGAGCTGCGTCAGGAAGTGCTGGGCTGGCTCCAGCGAGGTCTGTACGGACATCCCGACTATTTCTCCCGTCGAGGCTGCCCGCAACATCCTCGCGAACTCATACGGCATACCTGGATCGATCTGCTCGGCGAAACCGAGCAGGGGCTCACCCTTACCCACCGTGGACAGGGTGGCGAGTTCCACTTTCGCCCCCCCGAGTCACGCTTCCGCGTGGACCAGCAAATGCTGCATGGCGACGCCCTTGCCCACGGCCATGGCCTGGGCCTGATGTTCGACTGGCTGGCACAGGCGCGCGAACGCGCTCACCCCGGCTCACTCGTACGCTGCCTGCCGGAGTGGGACGCTCCGGCCGTACCGGTAACGCTCTTGTATCCATACGGCTTTCGGCCGCGGCGGCTGAGTGCCCTGCTGGCCTTCCTGCGCCAATCGCTACCGGACGCATGGCAACCAAGCCCGACCCCTCGGCTTGAGCCGGCAGTCACAGCCAAAAGCGAAGGTGTTGCCAGCCGCGCAACGCAACGTTGCCTGTCTTCCCTCTGATCAAAGGGAACTTTACGCATTAGAATCACCTGCACTTGATAACTAATATCATTTGATAAATTTTTCATGTTCAGCAGGTGATCCCATGCTCCATGCCCGTCGCAACGCTCTGGCCGTCGCCATCGCCAGCGTCCCGCTCGCCTTCACAGTCCAGGCGCAGGATAGCGCCCGCCTCGATAGCATCGTGGTGACCGCCGCCGGCTTCGAGCAGGCGCTGCAGGATGCGCCGGCCAGTATTTCCGTGGTCACCCGCGAGGAGCTGGAACAACGCCGCTTCTCCAATATCGCCGAGGCGATAGCCGACATTCCCGGTGTCGACGTTCGCTCCGGTGTGGGCAAGACCGGTGGCCTCAACGTGAGCATCCGCGGCATGCCGAGCGACTACACCCTGATCCTGATCGATGGGCGCCGTCAGAACACCTCCGGCAGCGTCACTCCCAACGGCTTCGGCGAGACCGCTACCAGCTTCATGCCACCGATGTCGGCCATCGAACGTATCGAGGTCATTCGTGGCCCCATGTCGACCCTCTACGGCTCCGACGCCATGGGCGGCGTGATCAACATCATCACCCGTCCTGTCAGCGACACCTGGATCGGCAGCGTCTCGCTGGACACGACCTTCCAGCAGGATCGTGACGCGGGAAATTCGCAAGGCATCAACCTCTATACCTCCGGCCCCCTGGTCGATGACGTGCTGGGCCTGCAGCTGCGTGGCCGGCTGTTCGATCGCGACGCCTCCGAGCGTATGATTCCCGACAGCGCCGCCCGCGACCCGCGCCCCACCGAGGCCCGTATCTACTCGCTGGGAGGACGCCTTACGCTGCGCGCCAATGAGGCCAACTCGGTCTGGTTGGATGCCGAACGCGCTCGTCAGACCTACGCCAACGACGATTGTCGCCTCGGCACGCTGGATGGGACCAATCGCGCGACTTGTGCCCCCCAGCCAGGGCAGATCTGGGGTTACGAGGACGAGTTGCGCTTCAATCGCGATCAGCTTGCCATCGGCCACACCGGACGCTTCGAGGCTGGTACGCTGGAGAGCAGCCTTACGCACAACACGACCGAAACCCTTGGTCGCACGCTGCCAGCAGGCAGCGCACCGGAGTACGGCTACGAGGCGCAGGGAGGCGAGCCGCGTCTGCTGGAGAACCGCGATATCGTTTTCGATACCAAGTTCACCCTGCCGATCGACCGCCACATGGTGACGGTGGGCGGCCAGTACATCGATGCCCGTCTGGAAGATGGCGCAGCAGGCGACCAGGCGTTCGAGCAACAGAGCTGGGCGCTGTTCGCCGAGGACGAGTGGTGGCTGCGTGACGACCTGGCGCTCACTCTGGGCGGTCGCTACGAGCATCATGACGCCTTCGGCGGTCACTTCAGCCCACGTGGCTACCTGGTGTGGAACACCACCGACCACTGGACTCTCAAGGGCGGCGTGAGCCGAGGCTACAAGACGCCGACACTCAACCAGTTGCATGACGGCATCACCGGCTTCGGCAATCAGGGGCAGTCCGTCTCCATCGGTTCACCGGATCTCGAGCCGGAAAAAAGCACCAACTACGAGCTCGGTGCCATTTATGACAGCCTGGATGGGCTCACCGTCAGCGGTACGGCCTTCTACAACCGCTTCACCGACCGCATTGCCGAAGGCGCGGAGATCCCCAACTGTCTGCACCCGGACGGTAACGTCCCAGGCTGTATCAGCGTCGGCAACTTCTCGCAGCAGACCGGCTTCTCCCAGTTGATCAACATCGACGAGGCAAGAACCCGGGGTATCGAAGTGGAGGCGCGCTATCGCTTCGCGCCCGCCTGGGAGGTGCGGGGCGGCTATACCTACACCGACACCGAGATCACCTCCGGCGAGCAAGAAGGGCTATTGCTCACCAATACACCCAAGCACAAGCTCACTGCCAGCCTGGGCTGGGACGTGACGAACAGGCTCAACGCCACGCTCGAGGGGGAGTACTACTCTTCGCGGGAGCGTTTTGTCGATGGCCTCCCGACGACCGGACAAAACCTGGCAATGTATGAGCAGGTAGGCAACAAGCTGGATGGTTACGAGTTGTTCCACCTGCGTACGACCTACCGCTTCACTGACCAGGTACGCCTGACCGGCTCGATCTACAACCTGTTGGACAAGGACTTCAGCAAGGCTGACAGCTACGAGTGGCAGGGCGACACCTATCAGGCCTATCGCTACACCCAGACGGGGCGCGCCACCGATGGCGTGGCACTGGACGGTCGCAGTTTTTGGCTCTCCGCCACTTACGAGTTCTGACCGGCTCACGCTTGCCGTTCCGTATCGTTACCTTCGCCCCGTCTCTGCCGGGGCTTTTTCTGGGTACTGGGCGTCATTCATCCCCGACTCGCAGTATCACCGAGTAACGATAGTCGTTGTCCTGCAACGCTGAAGGGGAGCCCGCGTAGGGGGTAGTCACCCGCAGGTACCAGACGCCGGCTTCGAGTTCACGTTCGATGCGGAAGTTGCCGTCGACGCCACTGTGCCAATCGCGCTCCACGACCTCGCCATCGGCATCCATCAGCTCCCCCGAGGGGGCGCCCATGGCTGAGTCCCAGGGAAAGGTCTCGCTTTCCAGTACCACGCGGGTCGGCTCTTGCAGGGTGAAGGTGAAGTAGCGCATTCCCGTCGACATGACCTCGAAGGGGCGGTCTGGGGTCAGCGGTATGGCGTAGTCGCGCGGATCGCTCGTGCCCGCACAGCCAGTCAGAAGCAACAGGATCGAGAATAGAGCAGCGACGCAGCGGCGCATGGCAGCCTCCTTTCCTTCGCGCGGCGTTACCCTCAGCCTACTCCCAATAGCCGTTCCACGCCCAGCCAGATCAAACGCAGCGCCAACAGGGTCAAGGTCCACTTGAAGAAGAAATCGAAGCGGCTATCGGTCACCCGGTTCAGCAGGCGCAGGCCCAGCCAGGTGCCGACGAAGCCCGCCGCGATCATGACCAGCATCAGCCCCAGCCAGTCGCGGAAGACGAACCCGGCGAAGCCGAAGATGAACGCCTTGGTGGCGTGCTGGAAGGACATGCAAGTGGCGAAGGTGGCCACCCGCGGTAGCCGCTCGCTCATGCCGAGCTTGATGAACGAGGCGACCATGGGGCCGCTGGCCCCGACAAAGCTGGAGAGCAGCGTGGTGAGCGCACCGGCGATCACGGTACCGGTACGCCCCACCGCCCGCTGGGGCAGGCCCGGCCCCCAGCAGGAGTACAGCACGAAGGCGGCGATGCACAGCTCCAGCACACCGTAGGGCAGGCGAATCAACAGCCACGCCGCCACCACCGCGCCGACGATCACGCCGGGCAGGAAGGCGGCGACGATGTCGCGGCGCACGTGTCGCCAGGTCATCACCGCCCGGCCACCGTTAGAGCCGAGCTGCACCATGCCGTGCACCGGGATCAGTGCCGTGGCCGGCATCACCTGGGCCATGGCGATGATCAACAGCGTGCCCCCGCCGATGCCCGCCGCCGCCGAGAGCGCCGAGGTCACTACCGAAAGCAGCACCAGAGCCAGGTTGACCCCGGCCGACAGCGGCGAGAGCAGCTCCAGCATCAGGCCGGACGCCTCACGGCAGCCTTCCCTCCTCGACGCCGTGGCACGCCACCTCGCTGCCGTCGCTGCGGGCGATCAGCCGCGGCACCTCGGCCTTGCAGCGCTCATTGGCATGCGGACAGCGCGGATGGAAGGCGCAACCCGTTGGCGGATGCACCGGGTTGGGCACTTCTCCCTGGATCACGGTGCGCTCCTTGCCCACGCCTTCCAGCGACGGCACCGCGGCCAGCAGCATCTTCGAGTAGGGGTGATGTGGCGTCTCGAACAGCTGGTCGGCCGGGGCAATCTCGGCGATACGCCCCAGGTACATCACCGCGATGCGGTCCGACATGTGCTTGACCACCGCCATGTCGTGGCTGATGAACAGGTAGGTCAGCCCGTACTCGTCCTGCAGATCGCGCATCAGGTTGAGGATCTGGGCCTGCACCGAAACGTCCAGCGCCGAGGTCGGCTCGTCGCAGATCATGAACTCCGGCTCGTTGGCCAGCGCCCGCGCAATCGAGATGCGCTGACGCTGGCCGCCGGAGAACTCGTGGGGGTAGCGGTTGGCGTCGGGCGCCGAAAGCCCCACCTGCTCGAGCAGCTCGCCCACCCGCCGCCGACGGTCGGCACTGCCCATCTCGGGGCGGAAGAAGCGCAGCGGCTCGCCGATGATGGTGCCCACCCGCCACAGCGGGTTGAGGCTGGCGTAGGGGTCCTGGAAGATCATCTGGAAGCGCTTGCGCACGCTGGCGGCCTGGCGGCCGGTGCGGCTCGCCAGGTTGCTGATGTCCTCGCCGTCGAACACCAGCTTGCCGCGGGTGAGGCCGTAGAGCCCCACCACCAGCCGCGCCACGGTGGACTTGCCGCAGCCCGACTCGCCTACCAGCGAGAGGGTCTCGCCACGGCGAATGGAGAAGCCCACACCGTCCACCGCCTTGAGCGTGAGCTTTTCGCTGCGCTCGATCACCCGGTTGAGCCAGGGCTTGGAGACGTCGAAATAGCGCGCCAGGTCCTGCGCTTCGAGCAGGATTTCGCCCTGCGCCGCGGTGCTCTTCTTGACTGCCGTATCAGCGCACATGGCTCACCTCCTCTCCCTCTGCGTCCTGCCGTGGCGGCAGCGGATCGACCGGGTCGTGCAGCCAGCACGCCGCCCGGCTGCCGCCGGCCGGCATCAGATCCGGCCGCTCGTCACGACAGCGCTGCTGGGCGTGAGGGCAACGCGGGTTGAAGGCGCAGCCCTCGGGAATCGCCGCCAGTCGCGGCATCGAACCCTCGATCTGATAGAGCCGCTCGAGGCGCTTGGCGATACCCGGGATCGAGGCCATCAGGCCCTTGGTGTAGGGGTGCTGCGGGTGGCGGATCACCTCGTCCACCGGGCCGATCTCGATCAGCCGCCCGGCGTACATCACCGCCACGCGGTCGGCGGTCTCGGCGATCACGCCCATGTCGTGAGTCACCAGCATCACTGCTGTGCCGTGGTCGGCACACAGCCGCTTGAGCAGGGCGAGGATCTGCGCCTGCACCGAGACGTCGAGTGCCGTGGTGGGCTCATCGGCAATGATGAACTCGGGACGCGCCGCCAACGCCAGGGCGATCACCACGCGCTGACGCATGCCGCCGGAGAACTGGTGCGGGTAGCTGTCGATGCGGTTCTCGGGGGCGGGAATGCCCACCTCGCGCAGCAGCTTGAGCGCCTCCTCGCGAGCCTCGCGCTCGTTCATCGGAAGGTGCGTACGGATCGTCTCGATCAGCTGGTCGCCCACCGAGAACAGCGGATTGAGACTGGTCAGCGGGTCCTGGAAGATCATGCCGATATGGCGACCGCGCAGTGGCACGAAGCGCTCTTCGGGAAGATCGTCGATGCGCTTGCCCGAGAGGCGGACTTCACCGGCAGCGATATGACCGGGCGGCTCCAGCAGCCGGATCACGGCGTTGCCGGTCATCGACTTGCCGGCACCGGACTCGCCCACCACACCCAGCACTTCGCCGGGGGCGATGTCGAAGGAAACGTCGTCCAGCGCCACCAGGGTGCCGTGGCGGGTGGGGAACTCCACCCGCAGATGGCGCACGGAAAGAACCGGCTCCTGCCCTGCGGTGCCAGGCTCGTGGCCCGCCACCGGGGCAGCGCTGTGCTGAGCCAGGCGTTGGTTATCGGAGCTTGGGGTTGAGGACATCACGCAACCAGTCTCCCAGCAGATTGACGGAGAGCGCCAGTATCAGCAGCGCCACCCCGGGGAAGAGCAGGATCCACCACTCTCCCGAGAACATGTAATCCTGGCCCACCCGGATAAGGGTGCCCAGGCTCGGCTGGGTCGCCGGCATGCCGACCCCCAGGAACGACAGCGTGGCCTCGGCAATGATCGCCAGCGCCAGGCCGATGGTGCCGATGACCAGCACCGGTCGCATCACATTGGGTAGGATGTGCTGGAACAGGATCTTACGCGCCGGCAGGCCTATCACCCGCGCCGCCTGCACGTACTCCTTGCTCTTCTCCACCATGGTGGCGCCGCGCACCGCCCGGGCGTACTGCACCCAGTCGGAGAGGCCGATGGCGATAATCAGTACGATGATGGCCACCTCGGCGTGCATCGAGCGCGGCAGGAAGCCGCGGATCACACCGAAGATCAGCAGCGCCATCAGGATCGACGGGAAGGTGAGCTGCACGTCGGCGATGCGCATTATCAGCGCATCGCGCCAGCCGCCGCGGAAACCCGCCAGCAGGCCCAAGGCGGTGCCCATCACCAGGGCGAAGATCACCGCGGCGAAGCCCACCAGCAGCGAGATGCGCGAGCCGTAGAGAATCGCCGAGAAGACGTCGCGGCCCTGGCTGTCGCTGCCCAGCAGGTAGAAATTGCCGGTGAAGTCCGAGGTGGTCATCGGCGGCGTGAAGGCGTCGATCAGCTCCAGCTGGCGCGGATCGAACGGATTCTGCGGCGCGATCCACGGCGCGAACAGCGCGGCGGCGAACATGATCAGCGTCACCAGGGTGGCGAGTATCACCACCGGCTGGCGCTTCCACGAGTAGACGATGTCACTGTCGAGGAAGGTGCGCCACTTGCTCGGCTTGGGCGGCACCACGGGTGCGGCGCTGTCACGGGTCTGAACGTCCTGACTCATTTGCCACCTCCCTGGGCGCGCAGCCGCGGGTCGACGGCGTAGTAGAGCAGATCCACCACCAGATTGATCACCACGAACACCAGCGCGATCATCATCAGGTAGGCGGCCATCACCGGCACGTCGACGAAGCGCACGGCGGTGATGAACAGCGCCCCCACACCGGGCCACTGGAACACCGTCTCGGTGATGATGGCAAAGGCGATGATGGTGCCGAGCTGCAGACCGATGATGGTGATGACCGGGATCATGGTGTTCTTTAGCGCATGACGTAGATGCACTACCCGCTTCGACAGCCCCCGCGCACGGGCGAACTTGATGTAGTCGGTGCTCAGTACCTCGAGCATCTCGGCCCGCACCAGGCGCATGATCAGGGTGAGCTGGAACAACCCCAGGGTGATCGCCGGCAGAATCAGCGAACGCAGCCCGCTGGTGGTGAGCAGGCCGGTGGTCCACCAGTCGCCGAGGCGCACCGTCTGGCCACGACCGAAGGCCGGCAGCATGCCGAGCTCCACGGCGAAGATGTAGATCAGCAGCACGCCGATCAGAAAGGTGGGCAGCGACACGCCGATCAGCGAGGCGGTCATGATGAAGTTGGCCAGCCAGCTGCGGCGACGCAGCGCGGTGTAGATGCCCAGCAAGATGCCCATGACCACGGCGAAGATGGCCGAGATGATGGCCAGCTCCAGGGTCGCCGGCAGCCGCTCGAGAATCAGGTCGGTCACCGGCCGGGCCGAACGATAGGAGATGCCGAACTCGAACTGAGCGGCATTGACGATGAAATTCCAGAACTGCACCACCACCGGCTGGTCGAGACCGAGCTGGGCCCGCAGCGCGGCGCGGTCGGCCTCGGTGGCCTCCTGCCCGAGCATGTTGAGCACCGGGTCGCCGACGTAGTGGAACAGCGAGAACGAGATGAGCGCGACCACGAACATCACGAAGATAGCCTGCAGTACGCGCTGGATCAGAAACGCTAGCATGGGATCACCAAATAACGACGATACCCCCGGCCGCTTGTGGCAGCCGGGGGTAGAGCCTCGAGACGCTTAGTTGTTGAAACGCAGATACTTGAAGTGCGGTGTATTCTCGCTCTGCACCTTGAAGTCGATATCGTCACGCATCGACCAGGTCAGCATCTGGTGGTGGATCGGGATGTAGACGATCTCGTCGTGAACGATCTGCCACGCTTCCGCGATCATCTCGTTGCGCGCCTCCTCGTCGACCTCCTGGCCCATGGCCACGGTCAACTCGTCCACCCGCTCGTCGGAGAAACCGGTAAAGTTCCAGGTGCCGAGAGCGTCTTCCTTGGTGTGGTAGAGATAGTTGAAGACGTACTCCGAATCCATGGTGGGCACGCCCCAGCCCAGCAGGTAGAAGTCGTACTCCCCACGCGCCAGCTCGGCGAAGTGCAGCGAGCGGGTCTGGGCCACCAGATCCACGGTGATGCCGATGCGCGCCAGCATGCTGACCACCGCCTGGCAGATCTGCTCGTCGTTGACGTAGCGGTCGTTGGGGCAGTGCAGAGTGACGCGGAAGCCGTCGCCGTAGCCGGCCTCTTCCATCAGCTCCTGGGCGCGGGCGGTATCCGCCTCGAGAACTTCGTCCATCTCCTCGCTGTAGCCGTTGACGAAGGGCGGCGCGATCATGCCGGCCGGCTCGGAGTTGCCGCGCATGACGGCACGCTGGATGGTGGTGGCATCCACCGCCAGGTTGATCGCCTCGCGTACGCGACGGTCGGCGAAGGGGTTGTCGTCGGTATCGGCGGTGCGCAGCTGGGCCGAGCCCATGTCCATGCCGAGGAAGATGGTGCGGTTCTCGGCGCCCTGCTCGTTCTTGATGCCATCGGCGTTGGCCAGGCGCTCGATGTCCTGTACCGGGGTTTCCTGCAGGAAGTCGACTTCGCCGGAGAGCAGTGCCGCCACGCGGGTGGAAGCCGACTCGATGGGCGTGAACACCAGACGGGAGATCTCCATCGGGTAGTGGTCGATGCCCCAGTAGTCGTCGTTGCGCACGAACACGGTGCGCACGTCGGGCTCGCGGCTCTCGACGCGGAACGGACCGGTGCCGTTGGCATTACGCACGGCATAGGTCTCTTCGCCGGCGGCGTAGTTCTGCGCCTCTTCCACCCCATGCTCTTCCGCCCACTCGCGGCTCATGATGAACAGGTTGGTGAAGTTGTTGGGCAGCAGCGGGTTGGGCTCGTGGGTCTCCACTTCGACGGTGTAGTCATCCACCGCGCGCACTTCGGAGATCGAAGTGAGCAGACCGCGCATGTCGGCGGGCTCGCGGCGCGCACGGTCGATGGAGAAGGCCACGTCATCGGCGGTCAGCGACTGGCCTTCGTGGAAGGTCACGCCCTCGCGGATCTTGAACACCCAGACGGTGGGCTCGTCTTCCTTCACGTACCACTCGGTGGCCAGGCCGGGCTGGTAGGCCACGTCCATGTCCTGATAGATCAGCGTATCGAAGATCTGATGGTTGACCGAGTGGGTAGGCCCCTCGTTCTGGGAGTGGGGGTCCATGGTCAGACTGTCCGCGGAACGGGTCCAGCGCAGGGTTTCGGCATTCGCTGAGGTGGCCAGCATGGCGCCGATCACGGCGGTGGCCAGAAGGGTCTTCTTGGGTAGCATCTTGTTATGTCCTCAATCAAGCAAGCGTTTGATGGGCTGATGCCCTGGAGAGGTTTCTCCCATACCTTAGCCAAGAAAGCCAGAATTACCTTAGGATTGCTTTTCAGCGCTATTTCGACTGTAGACAGTTACATTTCCGGTATTGCGAGCAATTCCTGGCAAACCGCTCGGCCGGTTTCGCTTCGTCGCCAATAGACGCAAATGCCGAATCAAGGGAAAGATACCCATGACACTGCTGACGACCCGGGTCGCCCCGGAGTGGGTCGACTACAACGGCCACATGAACGATGCCGAATACGCCCGAGTCTTCTCGCTGGCGGTGGACACCCTGATGGAGCGCATCGGCCTCGATGCCGAAGGGCGCGAGCGCCAGGCCTACACCCTCTTCACCCTGGAAACCCACCTCTGCTACCGGCGCGAAGCCCATCAGGGACAGGCACTGGAAGTCGAGGTGCTGCTGCTCGACCGCGACGCCAAGCGTCTGCATGTGTTCTTCACCATGAGCGACGCAACCGGCGAGACGCTGGCCACCAGCGAGCAGATGCTGATGGGCATCGACACGGCCAGCCACCGCCCCGCGCCCTTCCCGCCTGACGTGCTAGAAGCCATTGATGCGCTGCCACAGGCCGAGCCCGGCAACTGGCCGACGGCGGCCGGGAGGCGCATCGGCATTCCGAGATGAGACACTCATGAACACTTAATTGACACAAGTGTACATGGCCATCTACTGTTGTCGTACAGACAACAAGATGGAGGCCTGGGCATGGCCAACGACCCGCTGCTGCAGCCCTTTCAGCTCAAACACCTGACCCTGCGCAACCGGCTCATGATGACCTCCCACGAGCCGGCCTATCCCGAGGACGGCATGCCCAAGGCGCTCTACCGCGCCTATCACGTCGAGCGCGCCAGGGCCGGCCTGGGCCTGACCATGACCGCCGGCTCCGCGGCGGTGGCCAAGGACAGCCCGCCGGTGTTCAACAACATCCTGGCCTACAAGGACGAGGTGGTGCCGTGGATGCGTGAACTCGCCGACGCCTGCCATGAGCACGGCACCGCGGTGATGATCCAGCTCACTCACCTGGGCCGGCGCACCCGCTGGGACAAGGGCGACTGGCTGCCGGCGGTCTCGGCCTGCCACCGCCGCGAACCGGCCCACCGCGCCTTCCCCAAGCAGGTCGAGGAGTGGGACATCGAGCGCCTGATCCGCGACTACGCCGATGCCGCCGAGCGCATGCACGCCGCCGGCCTCGACGGCATCGAGCTGCAGGCCTACGGCCACCTGATGGACCAGTTCTGGTCGCCGCTGACCAACACCCTCGAGGGACCCTACGGCGGCGATCTCGACAACCGGCTACGCTTCACCTTCGACGTGCTGCGGGCCATTCGCCAGCGGGTCGGTGAGGAGTTCATCGTCGGGGTGCGCTATACCGGCGACGAGATGCTGGAAGGCGGGCTGACGGCCAGCGACGGCATGGAGATCTCGCGGCGCCTGAAGGAGAGCGGTCTGATCGACTTCCTCAACGTGGTGCGCGGTCACATCGACACCGACGCGGGCCTCACCGACGTGATCCCCATCCAGGGCATGCCCAGCGCTCCGCACCTCGACTTCGCCGGCGAGATCAAGCGACAGGTCGATTTCCCCACCTTCCACGGCGCCAAGATTCAGGACGTGGCAACGGCGCGCTACGCCATCGCCTCGGGCAAGGTCGACGTGATCGGCATGACCCGCGCCCACATGGCAGATCCGCACATCGTGCGCAAGATCGTCGAAGGCCGCGAAGAGGAGATCCGCCCCTGCGTCGGCGCCAACTACTGCCTCGATCGCATCTACCAGGGCGGTGCGGCCTACTGTATCCACAACGCCGCCACCGGGCGCGAAACCAGCATGCCCCACACCATCCCGCAGGCAGCGCAGCAGCGCCGGGTGGTGATCGTCGGTGCCGGCCCCGCGGGGCTGGAAGCCGCCCGTGTCGCTGGCGAACGGGGCCATTCAGTGGTGGTGCTGGAAGCCGCCAGCGACGCCGGCGGGCAGGTGCGCCTCACCGCCCAGCGCGAGCGGCGCCGCGAGATGCTGGGCATCATCGACTGGCGCCTGGCGCGCTGCGAGGCGCTCGGCGTCGAGATTCGCTACAACGTCTGGGCCGAGGTCGAGGACGTGCTCGCCGAGCAGCCGGACGTGGTGATCGTGGCCACCGGCGGCTACCCCATGGACGACCAGCCCGCGGTCGGCCACGACCTGGTGGTCAACACCTGGGACATCCTCTCCGGCCACGTGGCGCCGGGCAAACGGGTGCTGCTGTTCGACGATGCTGGCGATCACGCCGCCATGCTGGCGGCGGAGATCATCGCCGCCAGCGGCGCCGAGCTCGAGATCATGACTGCGGACCGCACCTTCTCGGCGGAGATCATGGCCATGAACCTGGTGCCCTACATGCGCGCCCTGCAGCGGCCCAACGTCACCTTCACCCCTACCTATCGGCTGAGGTCGGTGCAGCGCGACGGCGGCGAGCTGCTTGCCCGTATTACCAGCGACTATGCCACCAGTGGACAAGCGGACCAGGAGCGACGTATCGACCAGGTGGTGGTCAACTACGGCATCACGCCCATGGCGGACGTCTACTTCGAGCTGAAGCCACACTCCCGCAACGGCGGCGAGGTAGACTACGACGACCTGATCGCCGGCCGGCCCCAGGCGGTCGTGCGCAACCCGGAAGGCCGCTTCCAGCTGTTCCGCATCGGCGATGCCGTCGAGTCGCGCAATACTCATGCGGCAATCTACGATGCCTTGCGGCTGGTGAAGGATATCTAAACGGAGACAACCGCTGATGCCGAGAGGCGCCGATAGCGATACCAAATGGAAAGGCTCCCGCGAGGCCTGGCTCGATGCCGCCTTCGAGCTGCTGCTCGACTCCGGCGTGGAGAGCGTGCGCATCCTGCCGCTGGCCAAGCGGCTCAAGGTGTCGCGCACCAGCTTCTACTGGTTCTTCAAGGATCGCGAGGCGCTGCTCGATGCCCTGATCGAACGCTGGCGGGAGAAGAACACCCAGGGCCTGGTACGCCAGACCGAAGCCTACGCCGAGAGCATTACCGAGGCGATCCTCAACGTCTTCGACTGCTGGCTGGACCCCAAGCTGTTCGACTCCCCGCTGGAGTTCGCCATGCGCAGCTGGGCGCTGCAGTCGGAAGCGGTGGCCCGGGAGATCGATGCCGCCGACGAGGCGCGCATCGAGGCACTGACTCGCATGTTCGAGCGCTTCGGCTATGAGCCGCTGGCGGCCAACGTGCGCGGCCGGACCATCTACCTGACCCAGATCGGCTACATCTCGATGAAGACCCAAGAAGCGCTGGAGGTGCGCATGCAGCGCATTCCCGCCTACGTCGAGATCTTCACCGGACAGGCGCCGCAGCCCCGCGAGCTGCAGCGCTTCCAGGCCCGGCATGGTCATGCTATGGAAGGCGCCCAAGCGGTATCAGGCGCTGCCGGTCACTGATACCGATCATTGGTCCAGTCGCTCCTCGAATGCCGGTAGGATCTCGAACAGGTCGCCCACTAAACCATAATCGGCGACCTGGAAGATCGGTGCCTCTTCGTCCTTGTTGATCGCCACGATCATCTTGGAGTCCTTCATGCCGGCCAGGTGCTGGATGGCACCGCTGATGCCTACGGCAATGTAGAGCTCCGGCGCGACGATCTTGCCGGTCTGCCCCACCTGCATGTCGTTGGGCACGAAGCCGGCGTCCACCGCGGCGCGAGAGGCACCGATGGCGGCGCCCAGCTTGTCGGCGATGCCGTCGAGCAGCTTGAAGTTCTCGCCGCTACCCATGCCACGACCGCCGGAGATGACCACCTTGGCTGCCGCCAGTTCGGGACGGTCGCTCTGGGCCAGCTCCTGCTTGACGAAGGTGGACTGGCTATTGTCGGCAACGATATCGACATTCTCGACGGCAGCGCTACCGCCTTCGCTCCCTCTATCAGGGCAGGCATCGAAGCCGGTGCTGCGTACGGTGATCACCTTGAGGGTGTCGGCGCTTTTCACCGTGGCGATGGCGTTGCCGGCGTAGATCGGACGCTTGAAGGTGTCGGCATCGACCACTTCGACGATCTCGGAGATCTGGCTGACGTCCTTTAGCGCGGCAACCCGCGGCAGCACGTTCTTGCCGGTGGTGGAGGCGGCGGCCAGCACGTGACTGTAGCCATCGGCCAGCTCGACCAGCAGCGCCGACAGGGGCTCGGCCAACTGGTGGGCGTAGACGGCGTTGTCGGCCACGCGGACCTTGCTCACGCCGTCGAGCTTGGCAGCGGCCTCGGCCACGGCGCCGACGTTCTCACCGGCGACCAGCACGTCGATGTCGCCACCGATGGACGCTTTCAACTTCAGGGCCGCGGCGACCACGTGGGCGGTGGCGCCAACCAGGATGCCGTCGTGATGTTCGGCAAGGACGAGCACGCTCATGAAATCGGCTCCTGTGAAAAAACTTTGGCTTCGCTCTTCAACTTGTCCACGAGCTCGTCGACGGAGCCCACCTTGATGCCGCCCTTGCGCTCGGCTGGCGATTCGACCTTGAGCAGCGTGAGCCTGCTGGCCACCTCGACGCCGAGGTCGGCCGGGCTCTTGACGTCGAGCGGCTTCTTCTTGGCCTTCATGATGTCGGGCAGCTTGGCGTAGCGCGGCTCGTTCAAGCGCAGGTCGGTGGTGACGATGGCCGGCAGGGTCAGCTCGACGGTCTGCAGGCCACCGTCGATCTCGCGGGTCACCTGGAGCTTTTTATCGCCCCCGTCACCGCTGATTTTCACCTCGGAGGCGAAGGTGCCCTGGGGCAGGCCAGCCAATGCGGCCAGCATCTGGCCGGTCTGGTTGTTGTCGGTGTCGATGGCCTGCTTGCCGAGAATGACCAGCACCGGCTGCTCCTCTTCCACCACCTTGGCCAGCAGCTTGGCCGCGGCCAGCGACTCGACGCGCTCTTCGGTCTCGGCTGACGTGTCGATATGAATGGCCCGGTCGGCGCCCAGCGCCAGCGCGGTGCGCAGCTGCTCCTGGGCGGCCTTGGGGCCGATGGTCACGGCGACCACTTCGGTGGCCACGCCTTTTTCCTTCAGCCGCACCGCCTCTTCCACGGCGATCTCGCAGAAGGGGTTCATGGCCATCTTGACGTTGGTGAGGTCGACGTCGGAGTGATCCGCCTTGACCCGGATCTTGACGTTGTAGTCGATGACGCGTTTGACCGCGACGAGGATCTTCATGGCACTCTCCTGGCTCTATTCCCTGGCCCTCGCTCACTTCTCGACGAAGGCACGTTCGATGACGTAGTCACCCGGCTCGCCCTGCTGTGGGCTGGCCTCGAAGCCCATGTCGTCGAGCATGGCGGTAAGGTCCGAGAGCATGGCGGGGCTGCCGCACAGCATCACCCGGTCGGTCTCGGGGTTGAGCGGCGGCAGGCCGATGTCGTCGCAAAGCTTGCCGCTCTCGATCAGCGTGGTGATACGGCCCTGGTTGCGGAACGGCTCGCGGGTCACGGTGGGGTAGTAGATCAGCTTGTCGCGAATCTCCTCGCCAAGGAACTCATGCTCGGGCAGCTCCCGGGTGATGTGGTCGTGGTAGGCCAGCTCGCTGACGTAGCGCACGCAGTGCACCAGCACGACTTTCTCGAAGCGCTCGTAGACCTCCGGGTCCTTGATGATGCTCATGAACGGCGCCAGCCCCGTGCCGGTACTCAGCAGGTAGAGATGCCGGGCCGGGGTCAGGTCGTGGATGACCAGGGTACCCACCGGCTTGCGGCTGACCATGATCTGATCGCCCACCTCGAGGTGCTGCAGGCGCGAAGTGAGCGGTCCGTCGGGTACCTTGATGCTGAGGAACTCGAGATAGTCGTCATGATTGGCACTGACGATGCTGTAGGCACGCATCAGCGGCTTGCCACCCACTTCGAGCCCGATCATCACGAAGTGACCGTTCTCGAAGCGCAGCGCCTGGTCGCGGGTGGTGCGGAAGCTGAACAGGGTGTCGTTCCAGTGGTGGACGCTCAGTACGTCGGCGGTTCCGATAGCAGCCATGAGGAATTCCTCCAGTCGTCTTGCATCGCGAGCGATGCGGTTCAGGCCACCGGCAGCAGTGCCAGCAGTCCCATCACGGTCAGTACCAGCGCTGCACTCAACGCGCAGAGCAGCGACAGCGGACGCCAGCCCTGAGCCAGCAGGTCGCGCACCGAAGTGCGCATGCCCAGCGCCGCCATGGTCACCAGCAGGCACCACTGCGAGGCGCTGATGAGCAGTTCCCGCAGACCCGGGGACAGCAGCCCCAGGCTGTTGGCAACGAACAGCACGACGAAGCCGAGCAGGAACCAGGGAAATTCGCCGCTGCCGCTCTGGCCGCGACGCAGCAGCAGGCCGATTGCCAGCACCAGCGGTACCAGCAACGCCACGCGCAGCAGCTTGGTCAGCGTGGCCACGTCGCCGGCAGCGTCGGAGACGAGATACCCCGCCCCGGCGGCCTGGGCCACGTCATGGATGGTGGCACCGAGGAACAGCCCGCTGACGATGTCGCCGTAGCCGAGCAGCGCGGTGAGCGGTGGCAGGCCGAGCATGGCAAGCGTGCCCAGCGCGGTGACGCACACCACCACGCCCAGCAGACGGCGCTCCTCGAGGCGGCCAGCGGGAAGCACGGCGGCCACTGCCACTGCCGCCGACACACCGCAAATCGCCACCGCTGCGCCGGCCACCAGACTGTGCGACGTTGGCAGAGCCAGCCAGCGCCCCAGCCCCAGCGCCGAGACGAGGATCAGCGGCACGCTGGCCAGCACCACCGCGAGCGGCAGCCAGCCCACTTCCTGCAACTGGGTCAGAGCGATGCGCGCGCCGAGCAGGGCCACGCCGATTCGCAGCACCCGCCGGGCACAGAAGCCGACGCCGGCCTGCAGACGCGCCTCACCGGCCTGACTGGCGAATCCGAAGCCCAGCAGCAGCGCGAGCAGCAGCGCCGGGGCACCGTAGTGCTCGGCCAGGAAGCTGCCGGCCAGGGCCAGTACGAGGCACAGCGAGACCCCGGGATAGAGGCGCTTGAGCGCGGCCCAGGACGGCGCCACGGCGAGCGGCATGGGAGCGTTCATCGCGCCGTCTCGCCCAGTTCGCGCAGATAGCCCCAGGGAAACACGCCCCGGCTGTGGCCATCGGAGAAGAACAGCTGCAAGCCGCTGACGCCGAAGGGCTTGGCGTCGACCACGGTGATATCGGCGTCGTACAACGCCAGGCGGCCGCTACGCTTGGCGTGCAGACAGCTCGAGCAGGCACAGGCGGCCCGCAGCGCCAGGCAGGAGAGCGTGTCCGTGCGGCCATCCGGCCAGCGGATCTCCACCTCCCGGGTGCGGCGATTGAGGTGCACCCCGTCGGGCGGGGCAATGGTATGGCGCAGATGTTCCGGTGTATGGGCAATGGCGCTCATGTCAACCTCCTGGCGATCAGGTTCGTGAGTCGTTGGGCTGCCGGTCCCGCAGGCACAGCAGCGGCACCTCCGCAGGCGGCGCGGGTACGGCCGCCTCGACCATCGGCCGGGCGCTGTCGTTGACGCTGGCACCCAGCACGATGGCCAGCAGTGCGAAGCGTGCCCGGCAACTCGTCATGACAAGTTGGCGCATGCTTCAGCGCTCCAGGTACTGCAGCTTCTCCCCCCGGTCGACCCAAACATCGGCCTCACCCAGCGGCAGGCGGGTTTCGGTGATGACCGGCCACACCTCGGCGAGTTCGGCGTTGATCTCGAGGAAGTGCGCCTGGTCGGGCGGCAGCTGGTCAGCGGCGTAGATGGCATCCGCCGGACACTCGGGAGCGCATAGCGAACAGTCGATGCACTCCACCGGATCGATGACGAGGAAGTTGGGGCCCTCGTGGAAGCAGTCCACCGGGCACACTTCCACGCAGTCGGTGTACTTGCAGCGGATGCAGTTTTCAGTGACGACGTATGTCATGGTCGTTTTTGCCTCTAAAGGGTTCGAGCTGAACCGCTCTACAAGCGAGCGTGCTTCCAACGCGGCATCGCCGACGCACAGTCGCTTGTAGACCGACTTCTAGGCGGCGTTGTCGAGCTGCGACTGCGCCCAGCGCGCCAGCTTACGCACGTCCGGATCGGGGTCGTCGAGAGCCCGCTCGATGTACGGCCGGCACTCCGGCTCGGCGATGGTGCCAAGGGCGCCGATGGCCGCCTTGCGCAGGTTGCTCATCGCATCCCGGGCGCACTCGCCGAGCGCCGGTACGGCGGCCACTCCGCCCAGCTTGCCCAGCGCTTCGGCAGCCTTCTCGCGTACCTGCCAGGTCCCATCGCGGCTGGCGGTGATCAGCGCTTCGAGCCCGGCCTGATAGTCGAGCTTGCCGATGCCTAGGGCGGCCTCGCAGCGCACCTGCCAGTGCGGGTCTGCGAGAATCGCCACCAGCGGCGGACCCACCCGCTCCGCAGAGGCGTAGACCAGGGCGCCGGCGGCGGCACGCCGCACCTCGGGGTCGGCATCGCTCCTGGCGCGATCGATCAGCGCCGGCAGGTTCTCCACGGCCTTGAGCCAACCGAGTACGCCCACCGCCTCACGCCGCACGCGGGCATCGTCATCGCTCAAGCGGTGCAGCGCCGGAGTCTGTGCCGCGGCCACACGCAGCGGCTTGAGCGCGCGCAGGATGCCGGCCACCACGAAGGGGTCGGTGCTGCGCTCCAGTGCGGCGAGCAGCGGCGGCGCGACACTGGGGTCCTTGAGATCGGCCAGGGCGTGGGCGGCGGCGTTGCGCACCACCTCATCGCCGTCGCTCAGCGCCGCCAGCAGAGAATCGGCGATATCCTCGGCATCGAACTCATCGACCACCTTGGCCGCCTCCTGGCGCACCGCGGGGTCTTCGTCCTTGAGCGCCTGGATCAGCAGTTCGGCGGCCTCGGGCTCGCCCGAGTCGACCAGCGCCAGTACCGCCACGCGGCGAATGCCGGGGTCCGGGTCAGTGAGCTTCTCGGCAATCTCCTGCAGCTCAGGATCGTCGTACTGTTTCATCGGGCACACCTCAGCGCAGCAAATAGGGAATTTCGACCTTGACGGCATCGGTCGGGCAGTCGGCCTCGCAGGGCATGCAGTACCAGCACTCGTCGTAGCGCATGTGCGCCTTGCCGGTGGCCGGGTTGATCCACAGCACGTCGAGCGGGCAGACGTCGATGCATACGGTGCAGCCCTTGTCGGCGATGCACTTGTCCTCGTCGATGATCACCGGAACGCTGGTGCGTTGCGTTGCAGTCGGCATGGTTTCTCTCCTCTTCATTTGTCCGTGCTTTGGCCTGGGACTCAGGCGTTGGCAGCCTTCTGCACGCGCAGCTTCTGGTAGGCGTCCTTCTCCTCGCCGAGCTCGACGAGATAGGGCGCCACCGGGCGCTTGCCGTGGGCCATGTTGCCGTTGTCGTCCTTGTACAGCCGGGTATGGCAGAACCACTCGGCGTCGTTCTGTTCGGGACAATCGACGCGATAGTGGTAGAGCCCCCAGCGCGACTCGGTGCGATAGAGCGAGGCGCGGGCAGCCATCTCGGCGCAGTCGATGATCGATTGCACCTCCATCGCGCGCAGCAGCTCGTGGGGGTCGGTGGCCTGCAAGCGGGGCAGGTCCTCGCGCACCGCGAGGATGCGCTGCAGGCCGATCTCCATCTTCTTGGTCACCTTGGGCGGCTGCAGGTAGTCGTTGACCAGGCGGCGCACCTTGTACTCCATCTGCGACGGCGGAATGCCGTCGGTCACCTTGAGCGGCGCCTGGATGCGCTCCAGCTCGGCGGCGATGAAGGCCTCGTCGAGGGCGGGCATCTCGCTGCGCGCCTTGGCGAAAGCGGCCGCGCTCTCGCCGCAGATCTGGCCGTAGACGAAGGCGCCGAGCATGTAGGAGTGAGCCACCGAGGCCATGTCACCGGCGCCATACAGGCCCGGCACGGTGGTGGCGCCGGTCTCGTCGACCCACACACCCGAGGCGGAGTGGCCCGAGCAGAAGCCGACCTCGGAGATGTGCATCTCGACCATGTGCTGGCGATAGTCGGTCTCGCGTCCGTCGTGGAAACGCCCGCGCGAGGGACGCTCGTTGGTGTGCAGGACGGTCTCGATCTCCTGGATGGTCTCTTCGGCCAGGTGATCGAGCTTGAGGAACACCGGGCCGTTGCCGCCTTCCAGTTCCTTGAAGAACTCCAGCATCATCTGGCCCGACCAGTAGTCGCACTCGATGAAGCGCTCGCCCTGGGAGTTGGCGGTGAAGCCACCGAGCGGGCCGGTAACGTAGGCGCAGGCCGGGCCGTTGTAGTCCTTGAGCAGCGGGTTGATCTGGAAGCACTCGAGGTTCGCCAGGTCGGCCCCGACGTGATAGGCCATGGCATGGCCGTCGCCGTTGTTGGACGGGTTCTCGTAGGTGCCGAACAGATAGCCCGACGTCGGCAGGCCGATGCGTCCGGCGGCCCCGGTGGCCATGATCACCGCCTTGGCGCGGATGATGATCGGCTCGGCGGTTCGCGTATTGACCCCGATCATTCCGGCAATCCTGCCGTCGCCATCCTTGAGCAGGCGGGTGGCCTGGTAGCGGTTCTCGATCTGCACCCGGTGGCGACGCAGGCGGCGATAGAGGATCTTCTTGACGTTGTGGCCCTCCGGCATCGGCAGCACGTAGGTGCCGAGGTGGTGGACCTTCTTCATGTCGTAGTCGCCGGTCTCGTCCTTCTGGAAGTGCACGCCCCAGGAGTCGAGCTTCTCGATCATCGGGAAGGAGCGCTGGGCATAGGCCATCAGCGCCGGCTGGTGGACGATGCCGTCGTTGGCGATGGTGATCTCCTTGACGTACTGCTCGGGCGTCGAGTGGCCGGGAACGATGGCGTTGTTGAGCCCATCCATGCCCATGGAGATGGCGCCGGAGCGCTTGACGTTGGCCTTTTCCAACAGCATCACCTTAAGATTCGGGTCCTGCTCCTTGGCGGTCACGGCCGCCATGGGGCCGGCGGTGCCGCCGCCAATGACCAGCACGTCGACGTCGATGACGGGAATGTCGCTTGCGTTCATGATTCCTCCGTTTTCCGATCCACTCGGAATTGGTATTTGAAGGCGTCCCCGCGGAAGCAGAGGTACTCGAAATCGACCGGCCGCCCCGACCGATCGAAAGTCAACCGCTCGACCCGCAAGATGGGCTCGCCCATCCCGAGGTTGAGGTGGTGCCGGGTTTCCTCGTCGCAGAGGGTGGAGTCGATGGCGATGTCCGCCGCGCCCAGCGGTATACCGAAGCGGTTCTCCAGCATGGGAAAGATGTCGCCGGAGAGTTCCTGGCCGAACAGCCGTCGGCCGATGTCCATGGGGAAGTAGCTGCTCTCCAGCGAGACCGGCTCGCGATTGAGGTAGCGCACCCGCTTGACCTCCACCACGGCATCGCCCGATCGCAGCCCGAGCGCGGCTGCCACCGCCTTGCTCGGCTTGCACTCCTGGATCGACAGCAACCGCGCAGTGGCCTCGTACCCCTGTGCCGCCATGGCCTCGCCGAAGCCCTGCAGACGCTGCACGTTCTGCACCGCCTTGGGCTTGCTGACGAATGTCCCTTTGCCCTGGGCGCTGAACACCAGCCCCTCGTTGTGCAGGTCACGCAGGGCCTGGCGAATGGTGATACGGCTCACGCCGAAGCTCTTCATCAGCGTGTTCTCCGACGGCAGCCGCTCGTGGGGCGAGTAGCTGCCATCGAGGATGTTGCGCCGCAGGGTGTCGCGGATCTGCACGTAGAGCGGCTGCGGCGAGTCGCCCGGCTGCAGCTTGAGTTCCTGGCTCTTCATGGTCGTTGCCTCTTGTCATGACATGTCATGTCGACTCGAGCGCCGAATGTGCCTGCCATCCCGGCTCAACTCGCCTGGTTCTGCTGTTCGAAGGCACGCAGCGTCTGCTCGCGAATCAGGGCGAGACACTCGCGCTTGATCGCCATGAAGTCGGGCGTGGTGAGCAGCTCCTGGGTGCGCGGGCGCGGCAGCCGCACGGGGATGTCGGCGATGATGCGGCCGGGGCTCGCGCTCATGACCACGATGCGGTCGGAGAGGAACACCGCCTCGTCGATGTCGTGGGTGACGAACAGCACCGTGTTCTTGAACTCGCCCCAGATCTCCAGCAGGTTCTCCTGCATCATGCTGCGGGTCTGGGCATCCAGGGCGCCAAAGGGCTCGTCCATCAGCAGCACGCTGGGGTAGTTGGCCAGCGCCCGGGCGATACCCACACGCTGCTGCATGCCGCCGGAGAGCGTGGTGGGAAAGGCGTTGGCGTAGCGCGACAGCCCCACCAGCGCGAGAAAGGTATTGGCCACGCTCTCGGCCTCGCGCGCCCCCGCGCCGGCCATCAGCGGGCCGAAGGCGACGTTCTGTTTCACCGTCTTCCACGGAAACAGCGAATGCTGCTGGAACACCATGCCGCGGTCGGGGCCAGGCTTGACGATGCTGTGGCCGTCGAGCAGCACCTCGCCCCGGGTCGGCTTGACGAAGCCGGCCACGCTGTTCATCAGGGTCGACTTGCCGCAGCCGGAGGGGCCCAGCAGCGAGACGAACTCGCCCGGCTGAATTTCGAGGCTGGCGGAGGCCACGGCACGCTGAGGACCGCTGCCGGTGGCGAAGACGATATCGAGGTCGCGCACGCTGATCCGTCCCTTGCCGCCTGCGCTGCGCGGGCGGAAGCTGTGGGGATGCTCGACCACGGCGGCACGGTTGAGCTTGCTCGGCATCATGACTTGGCCCCCTCGGTCTGCCAGCGCAGCAGCGGCGAGCAGGCCTTGCGGACCAGCAGGGTGCACAGCGAGCCCAGCCCGCCGATGACCAGCATCCCGATGATGATCTTGGGGTACTCCACCAGGGTGTAGGCCGACCAGGTGAAGTAGCCGATCCCGTACTGACCGCTGATGATCTCGCCCGCCAGCAGCGAGAACCACGCCACCCCCATACCGATGGCGAGCCCCGCGACGATGCTCGGCAGCGCGCCGGGCAGCACCACGTGCCAGAGAATCGCGGCGTTGCTCGCCCCCAGGCTGCGGGCGGCACGCACCAGCACCTTGGGGGTCTGCTCGACGCCGTGCACGGTGTTGATCACGATGGGAAACAGCGCGCCGAGGAAGGTGATGAAGACGATGCTCGCCTGCTCGGTAGGCATCATCAGGATCGCCAGCGGAATCCAGGCTACCGCCGGGATCGGCCGCAGGATCTCGATGTAGGGCAGGATCAGGTCCTCGGCGAAGCGCGAGCGGCCCATGAGAACCCCCAGCGTCACTCCGAGCACCACGGCCAGTCCGTACGCCATGGCGATACGCTGCATGCTATGGAAAATATGTACGTAGAACTCCTGACTCGAGGCCTGAGCCAAAAACTCCGCTCCCACTACCAGCGGCCCCGGTACGTTGTCGAAGCGAACGAAGAAGTCGAAGCCGTAGGTCGAGGCGAGATGCCAGCCCAGCGCTGCCACCAGCAGGGCTCCGATGCGGACCAGGTAGCGGTCCCAGTCCACGGGCAAAAGGCGCCGGTAGCCAACCGCGCCATCGACGGCCGGCTGCGCCTCGGCTGGCGCCGGTTTGGCGGCAGAGCGCTCTACGCTCTCGAACGGGCCTGATGCAACGGCCTCGGGCAGTGGTGGGCGAGGACTGGGGTTCAAGCTCATGAGGTCACCTCTCGTCACGGGAGCGCTGTCTGCGCAACGCTGTGGGTAGTGAAACCGGCGCTTGTTGTGTCGTTGTTGCCGGGGGCGAAGCTTGTACTATCAGGTCATATCGTTTACTCAGTAAGCTGCATCAGCCGTGCCAACACTCTGCATATCGATGCCAAGGATTTAATCCAAAAGGAGTTTTTATTTTTAACCCAATCGAAGATACGGTTCCTCAGTAATTGACCTGCGCGCCCGCGTGGTGCATATCGGAATTGACAAGCATCAGACTGATGCATTTATTCTGAGTCCCGCCCTCTTAATCCAATACAAGTAGAACAACTCATAACGCCAGAAAGGCGAAAAACCCTCATATCGCCCGACAATAAAAAGGGCGCGGAGAATTCCGCGCCCGCCTTTCTCATACTTTAAAAAAGGAAGAAATCCGACTGAGGTTCACTTCATTTATTTCATGGCGAGTGACTCGTCACCTGAAGCGGCCAAGGCAATCATTTCTCCACCGTTATCGGCGACGTATGCCAGCGAGTCGTCCCTCTTCATGAAGGCCACCACTTCACCATCCGGCATTTCGGCAAGAAAGGCGGCCTTGCCGAACATCTTGATCCCGCTGTGGTGATCGTAGACATAGGTGGAGTAGACCTCTCGCCCTTCGCTGTCCGCCGTACGGTAGGCCGCCACCATGTCGGCAACACTTTCGTACTCGACGATACCCTCGTCGGCGAACCATATCTGGGCCGGGCTGAGATCCGGGTTCTGCGCCATGGGCGTGACCATGCGCTCCAGGTCGGCGGCATAGTCCAGCCCGGACGCCGCATAGGCGCTACGGATGTAGCTGTCGTCGACCCAGGCGTCGAAATCGAGGTCAGGGATGTTGCGCTCCTCCTGCAGCAGGGCGTGATCGTACTGCAGCGCCTCGACCCACTCGGGCTTGATGGTGGCATCCAGGGTGCTGATTCCCCCCTCGCTGAGGTAGAGGTAGAGCACCTCCTTGGCCACACCGGTCCACTCGCTGAGCTGCGTGGCGGCACGCATCGGATCCTCTCTGATCCACTGCTGCGCCTCGAGGGTTGCCTGCAGCACGGCCTCAACCACCTCCGGGTAGCGATCGGCAAATGCCTTGCGCACCACGATGCCGTGGAAGGTCGGCACACCGGCTTCGCTGCCGTCGAAGATCTTGCGCCCGGTACCGCGGAACTCCATCACCTCCGACCAGGGGCCGAAGTCGGCATGGGCATCGATACGGTTGCCGGCGATGTTGGCCACCCCCACCGGCGGGCTCTGGTCGACGATGGCGATCTGCCCATCGAGCCCCGCATCGCGCAGGGCCTTGAGCGTCATGCCCCAGGCGGCACTGCCCACCGGCGTGGAGATGCGCTTGCCTGCCAGCTCTTCGAGGGAGTGCACGTCGGAGGCCACCGGCACCACGATACCGTTGCCGGTTCCCTGGCGGTTGTACCCGGTCACGGCAATGAAGCGGGTTTCATGTCGGCCGGTGGCCTGGAAGTTGGCCCCATTGACGATCAGTGGATAGTCACCCATCACGCCGAACTCGAGGTTGCCCGCCATCATCTGGTTGGTGATGGGTGGGCCTGAATCATAATCGCGAAAGATGATTTCGTACTCGGCATCGGCGTAATCCCCATCCGTAGGAAGATATTTTTCGATGAGGCCAAGTTTCTCCAGCACGATACCGCCGGCCACGGTATTGGTCACCATGCTCTGGTGGCCGATACCAATGGTGATGCGCTCCGCCAAGGCAGGGTTACTTAGCAGAAAGAGTATTCCCAACGAACTGCAGCCGATGAGTCGTTTCCAGTTCATCATGTCCAGTCACCTCCGGTCAGGGTGGGTTGTACTTGTACTATCCGGTCATTACCTTCACCCATTGATTTGCAGTGCGCGTGCCATTCGGCGCGACTTGCCGCCCATCTGCATGATTCGAATAAGGGAAAGGTCAACCCGACAGGAAGCGATCACTCGACCGTCAGCCGCCTCATTGCGCACGCATAGTGCGCAATGAGTGGCTTTCGGCATCATCATGGCGCAGCCATTGGGATGCCGAACAGGACAACTAGAACAAATCGGTTACAAGCTAAGTATCCGAAATCTCATCGATTAACGTCTGACTCAGGAACGTGAACGCCAGCGCCTGCATATGGGCACGCTGACGGTTGTCGGCCGCACCGCCGTGGCCGCCTTCGACGTTCTCGTAGTAGAGCGCCTCATGCCCCTGCTCGCTCATGCGCGCCATCATCTTGCGTGCGTGGCCGGGGTGGACGCGGTCGTCGCGGGTGCTGGTCATCAGCAGCATGGGCGGATACTGCGCCCCGGGCTCGAGGTTGTGATAGGGCGAGACATCGCGCAGGAACTGCCAGTCGTCGCTCTCGGGGTCGCCGTACTCGGCCATCCACGAGGCGCCGGCCAGCAGCAGGTGGTAGCGGCGCATGTCGAGCAGCGGCACCTGGCATACCACGGCGCCGAGCAGCTGCGGGTAGCGGGTGAGCATGTTGCCCACCAGCAGGCCGCCGTTGGAGCCGCCCTGGATACCCAGCCGCTGCGGCGAGGTGATGCCGCGTTCGATCAGGTCTTCGGCCACGGCGGCGAAGTCCTCGAAGGCCTTGTGACGATTCTCGCGCAGCGCCGCCTGGTGCCAGCGCGGGCCGTACTCGCCGCCGCCGCGAATGTTGGCCACCACGTACACGCCTCCCTGGCTGAGCCAGGCGCGCCCCACCCCGGGGCTGTAGCCGGGCAGCAGCGGCACCTCGAAGCCGCCGTAGCCGTAGAGCAGGGTCGGGTGCACGCCGCTGGGCTCGAGATCGCGCTTCGCCACCTGGAAGTAGGGAATCGGCGTGCCATCGCGGCTGGTGGCGAAGTGCTGGGTCACCTCGAGCCCTTCGGCGTCGAACAGCGCCGGGGCCTGCTTGAGCGTTTCCAGCGCCCCGCCGACCCGACCGTGCAGCAGCGTGGTCGGCGTGAGGTAGTCGCTGACGATGACGAACACCTCGTCGCTCTCCTCATCGTCCACCGCGCTCACGCTGACGCTGCCCAGCGTCGGCACGCCCTCCAGGGGCTCGGGCTGCCACTGGCCTGCGCTCGGCGTGAGCACGTAGAGCCGGTGCTTGACGTCGTCGAGCACGTTGAGAATCAGGTGGCGGCGGGTCCAGGTAGCGTCGGAGAGCGAGGTGCGCTCGGTGGGGGTGAACAGCACGCGCAGCTCGCGCTCACCGTTCATGTAGGCGTCGAAGTCGGCGATCAGCAGCGCGCCGGCGGGATGAGTGGTACCCGCCACCTCCCAGGGCTCGCGCAGCTCCACCAACAGCCACTCGCGGTGCACCTGCTTGTGGGCCGAATTGGGCACCTCGATGCGGGTGAGGCTGCCGTCGGCCTGGCGCAGGTAGAGCTCATTGTCGTAGAAGGCCCGGGCGCGGCTGACGAAGTCGCGCTCGAAGCCAGGGGTGGAGTCGTGCGCGGCACCTACGGCCATGTCGTCGGGCTCGGCTTCGAACACCGTCTCGGCATTGGCCATCGGCGTGCCGCGTCGCCACTGCTTGACGATGCGCGGGTAACCGGAGCTGGTCATCGAGCCTGCGCCGAAGTCGGTCTGAACGTAGACCGTGTCGCGGTCGATCCAGCCCAGGCCTCCCTTGGCCTCGGGGCGGTAGAAGCCCTGCTCGACCCAGCGCTTCTCCACCAGGTCGAACTCACGGGTGACGTCGGCGTCGGCGCCGCCGCGGGAGAGCGAGATCAGGCAGTGACGCCAGGGTTGGTCGGGCGATTCAGGCCGCAGGCAGTGGGCGCCGTGCCAGACCCAGTTCTCGCCTTCCTCGGCGTTGAGCGCGTCGAGGTCGATCAGCACCTCCCACTCGGGCCGCGCCTTGCGGTACTCCTCGAGCGTGGTGCGCCGCCACAGCCCACGGGGATGGTCGCGGTCCTGCCAGAAGTTGTAGAAGTGCTCGCCGCGCTTGACCACGAAGGGGATGCGGTCGTCGGCCTCGAGGATCGCCTGCAGGTCGTCGCGCAGCGCGCTGAAGCCCGGCGCATCGGCGAGCCTGGCCTGGCTCTCTGCATTGCGCTGCTCGACCCAGGTCAGGGCGCGCTCGCCCTCGACCTCTTCCAGCCACAGGTAAGGGTCGTGCTCGTCGAAGGGGGCAGTCATGCGGGGTCTCCTGGTGGGCAGTCGTTTTGCCCACCAAGCTAGCCCGCTATGGCCGCGGACTCAATGTGTCCGAGGCTTTGTCTGAAAAGTCGGCGAGCGAAGGCCAGACAAGGCAAAAATCAGCGAAAAGACGGAGTTTACGGAGTGTAAATGAGTACTTTAAGCTGATTTTTAACGCTGTATGGCCAAGCGCAGCCAGTTTTCGGGCATAGCCTAGCGCTGGAATACCACGGTACGGTTCCTGTTCAGAAACACGCGCCGCTCCACGTGCAGCGCCACCGCCCGGGCCAGGGTCAGACATTCGATGTCGCGGCCCTTGGCGACCAGGTCCTCCGGGTAGTCGGCATGACTGACCGGCTCGACGCCCTGGGTGATGATCGGCCCCTCGTCGAGGTCGTCGTTGATGTAGTGGGCCGTGGCACCGACCAGCTTGACGCCCTTGTCGTAGGCCTGGTGGTAGGGGCGTGCGCCCTTGAAGCCGGGCAGCAGCGAGTGGTGGATGTTGATCGCCCGGCCCGAGAGCCTGGTGCACATCTCGCTCGACAGTACCTGCATGTAGCGCGCCAGGATCACCAGCTCGGCACCGCTCTCCTCGATTACCCGCCACACCTGGGCCTCCTGCTCGGGCTTGGTCTCGGCGGTGATCGGGAAGTGGTGATAGGGAATGCCGTGCCACTCCGACAGCGATGCCAGGTCGGGGTGGTTGGAAACGATGGCGCGGATGTCGATGGGCAACTGCCCGGTACGGTAGCGATAGAGCAGGTCGTTGAGGCAGTGATCGGCCTTGGAGACCATGATCACCACCGGCATCAGCCGCCCCGGCGGCGTCAGCTCGGAGCTCATCTCGAACTCGGCGGCCCGCTCGGCGAAGGCTGCCTGGAAGGCATCGGCATCGAAGCCAGCCTCTTCGGGGCGGAATTCGGTGCGAATGAAGAATTGGCCGCTCAAGCGGTCGTCGAAGGATTGCTGCTCGGTGATGTAGCAGCGCCGCTCCTTGAGGAAGCGGGTCACCACGTCCACAGTGCCCAGGCGGCTGGGGCACTGCGCGGCCATGATCCAGATGTCGTCGTGTCGCTTCATGCTGCTTCCTCCGGCGCTTCGGCGGCGAGTGGAAAAAGGGCCGGGGGAACCCCCCGGCCAAACGCGCCTGGCAAACGCGATGTCTCGTTACCGCTCCACACCGATGGCGTACTCCGCGCCGGCGTCCAGCAGCCAGCGGTAGCAGTAGTCGGAGAAGCTGCGGCGCAGCACCAGCTCCCAACGGGTTTCCGTGGGACGGCGCAGGATCAGGTTTGCCTTGGCGAACACCGCGGTCACGCCCTTGCCCACCGGGAAGGCCTCGGGGTGCACGTCGCTGGGCGTCGACTTCATCAGCAGCTCACGCGCCTTCTCGCCCGACAGTTCGAGCAGCGTCTGGCCGCCGCTGACGTTGACGATGGCGTAGTGGGCATCGCCCAGGGCGTTACGCAGCGTACCCTCCAGCTCGAACTCTTCGCCACCGGGTACGATCAGTAGCCACTCGTCGGGCGAGAGCCACTGGATCGAACGCGCGCCATCCTCGCTATGGCTGAGGGTGTTGGGCCGTGCCGGCAGGCCGAAGCCCAGCACCGCGCGCACGGCCTCGTCGAGCACGATGGCACCGCCGCGCAGCACCAGATGACCGAGGAAGGGCCGCTCGCGCAGTACCACCCGGCTCTTGGCGCTGGGGGCCGGAGCCCCCGAACGCTGGTAGGAGTAGGCCAGCGGCGATTCCACCGGGATGTTGGCCTCGGTGCGGGTATCGAAGGTACGGGCCTTGGCAACGACAGGGTTAGACATTCTGGCGCTCTCCCTTGGGGTCGACGAAGATCGGGCTAACGATTTCGGCCTCATGGACCTGGCCGTCGGCCATAGGCAGGTAGACGGTCTCACCCATCTTCTGCTGACCGCCCTTGACCACGGCCAGGGCGAAGCCTGAGTCCAGGGTCGGGCTGTAGTAGCTCGAGGTCACGTGACCCGCCATCGGCATGGGAATGGCGTGCTTCGGATCGAAGACGATCTGCGCGCCTTCCTCCAGCACCACCTTCGGGTCCTTGGGCTTGAGGCCGACCAGCTGCTTGCGGTCCGTGCGGCGGGTGTCGCTTCGCGTCAGCGCGCGCTTGCCGATCCACGAGTACGGCTTGTCGTAGCCCACGCACCACTGCATGCCCAGGTCTTCCGGCGTCACCGAGCCGTCGGTGTCCTGGCCGACGATGATGAAGCCCTTCTCTGCCCGCAGCACGTGCATGGTCTCGGTGCCGTAGGGGGTCAGGCCGTACTTCTCGCCGTGCTTGAACAGGGTCTTGCACACGTGCATGGCGTAGTTGGCCTGGACGTTGATCTCGTAGGTCAATTCGCCGGTGAAGGAGATGCGGAACACCCGCGCCGGTACCCCGGCCACCTTGCCAGCCCGCCAGTCCATGAACTTGAAGGAATCGCGGTCGAGATCGATGTCGCTGATCTCGGCCAGCAGGTTGCGCGCCTCGGGGCCGGTGATCGTCATGGTCGCCCAGTGATCGGTCACCGAGGTGAAGGTCACGTTGAGCTCGGGCCATTCGGTCTGATGCCACAGTTCCAGCCACTCCAGCACTGCGGCGGCACCGCCGGTGGTGGTGGTCATCAGGAAGTGGTTCTCGGCCAGACAGCTGGTCACACCGTCATCGGTGACCATGCCGTCGTCCTTGCACATCAGTCCGTAGCGGCACTTGCCGACGGCCAGCTTTTCCCACTTGTTGGTGTAGACGCGCCCCAGGAACTCGCGAGCGTCGGGGCCCTGGATGTCGATCTTGCCCAGGGTCGAGGCATCGAGGATGCCGACCTTCTCGCGCACCGCGCGGCACTCGCGGGCCACCGCCTCGTGCATGGTCTCCTTCTTGCCGTTGACCGTCTGCGGGAAGTACCAGGGGCGCTTCCACTGGCCGACGTCCTCGAACTCGGCGCCATTCTCCACGTGCCACTGGTGCAGTGCGGTATAGCGCTCGGGGTCGAACAGGTCGCGGCAGTGGCGACCGGCGATGGCACCGAAGGTGACCGGCGTGTAGTTGGGGCGGAACACGGTGGTGCCCACCTCGGGAATCGTCTTGCCCAGACAGCGCGCGGCAATGGCCATGCCGTTGATGTTGCCGAGCTTGCCCTGGTCGGTACCGAAGCCCATGGCGGTGTAGCGCTTGACGTGCTCGATAGACTCGAAGCCCTCACGCGTCGCCAGTTCGATGCCCCCGGCGGTGACGTCGTTCTGCAGATCGACGAACTGCTTGGGCGCGCGCAGGGTCGGCTTCTCGTGAGGCACCTGATACAGCGCACAGGCCGCTCCCTCGCGGCGGGCGTCGACCTGCGGCAGCTCGACCGCCTTGGCCGAATGCCCCAGTGCTTCCAGTGCCTGGGAAGCCATGGCCACGCCATCGGCCATGCCTGCACCCAGGTCGTGGATGCCGCGGGCGCTGCCGGCAGCGTGCACGCCTTTCACCAGGCTGGGCACGAACCCGAGGATATCTTCGTTCCAGGTCGGCCGCGCGCCGGTGTGCGAGGCCAGGTGGATCACCGGGCTGTAGCCGCCGGAGCTGGCGATGGTGTCGCAGGCCAGGGTCTCGGCCTGGCCGGTGACCTTGAAGGCAGCGAGGTCGATCTTGGCCACGCGGGCCGCGCTGACGCGCTTCTCGCCCTTGGCCTCGATCACCGCACTGCCGGTGATGATACGAATGCCCTTGGCCTTGGCGGCGTCGATCCAGTCGCCCTGCGGATTGGCACGGGCGTCGACGATGGCCACCACCTCACGACCCGCTTCGACCCAGTCGAGCGCGGCACGATAGGCGTGATCGTTGCTGGTGGAGAGCACCAGCTTGTTGCCCGGCACCACGCCGTAGCGGCGGATGTAGGTGGATACCGCACCGGCCAGCAGGTTGCCCGGCACGTCGTTGTTGGCGTAGACCAGCGGCCGCTCATGGGCGCCAGTGGCCAGCAGCACCTGACCGGCGCGCACTCGGTGCATGCGCGAACGCACGCCGCGATGGCCGTCGACCAGCGGTGCCGTCTCGCCCAGGTGCTCCGTGCGCCGCTCGTGCAGCGTGACGAAATGGTGGTCGTGGTAACCGTTGGCGGTGGTGCGGGGCAGCAACGTGACGTTGTCCAGCCCGGCGAGTTCCTCCAGCACGCGCTCCGCCCACTTGGCGGCCGGCTGCTGATCGAGCAGTTCACGGCTGTCGAGCAGCGAACCGCCCATCTCTTCCTGCTCATCGGCCAGGATCACCCGGGCACCGCTGCGAGCCGCGGTCAGCGCCGCCGCCAGGCCGGCGGGGCCGGCACCGATCACCAGCAAGTCGCAGTGCTGGTTGAGGTGATCGTAGCTGTCCGGATCGGCTTCCATGGGGCTGCGGCCCAAACCTGCGCCCTTGCGGATGTACTTCTCATAGGTCATCCACATGGAGGCCGGCGCCATGAAGGTCTTGTAGTAGAAGCCCGGCGGCATGAAGCGCCCG
>NZ_BAEU01000037.1:0-7551 GCF_000246875.1 Halomonas sp. KM-1 | reverse complement strand
CCAGTCGCGCACGGCTGGCACGCCATGATCGCTTGGCGCTGCATGCCGAGCCGCTGCCGCGTACCATCGTGTTCAAGCTCAATGCCGAACACCCCTTCCTCGAGGACGAGCGCGCCCGCCAGGCATTGAGCCTGGCCGTCGACCGTATCGGCATTGCCGCCGGGCTGCTGCGCCACCCCGAGGCCGCTGCGGCCGAGCTGTTCCCGACCAGCCTCGGCCCCTGGCATCTCGGCCTTTCTGTAGAAGAAGCACAGGACGTGGAGCGCGCCCGCGAGCTGCTGGCCGAGCTGGGCTGGGAAGCCAACGGCAGCGGCATGCTCGAGCGCAACGGCCAGCCCTTCCAACTGACCCTGCGCACCTTCTCCGACCGCCCCGAGCTGCCGCTGGTGGCAACGGCCCTGCAGGACCAGTGGCGCGAGCTCGGCGTGGCGCTGGAAGTCGCCGTGGGCAACGCCAGTGATATCCCTTCCGGGCACCGCGACGGCAGCCTTGAGCTGGGTCTGATGGCACGCAACTACGGGCTGGTGCCCGATCCGCTCGGCACCCTGCTCGACGACTTCGGCACCGACCCTGAAACGATGGGCGGCGACTGGGGCGCCATGGGCTGGCGCGACGCGGACGTGGCGGCCTGGCTCGATACCCTGCGCCAGGAGGCCGATCCCGAAGCTCGCACCGAACTGGCGGAGCAGGTCGCGCGACGCCTGAACGAGGCGATGCCGGTCGTGCCCGTGGCCTGGTACCAGCAGACGGCGGCGGTAAACGCCAAGCTGGAAGGCTTCTCCATCGACCCGTTGGAGCGCAGCTATCGCATCGACGAGCTGAGGTGGGAAGAATGAGCGAAACGCTGGCAGCGCGCTCGACGTCGCGCTGGGCCTCTCGCATGACGACAGGCCTGGGTGGCCTGCTGCTGCAGCGCCTGTTCCAGGCCGGGCTGGTGGCTTGGATGGTCGGCACCCTGACCTTCGTGCTGACCCGCTCGCTGCCCGGCGACATGGCCTATCGCATCGCCGCCGGGCGCTATGGACACGATATGGTCAACACCAGCGCCGCCGAGGCGGTACGCGCCGAGCTGGCGCTGGACCAACCGGCGCTGAGCGCCTACTTCGGCTGGTTGTGGGACCTGGTGCAGCTCGATCTGGGCCGTTCGCTAGTCAGCGGTGAACGCGTGATGACCGAGCTGTGGCATCAGCTCGGCCACTCGCTGGGCCTGGCGACGATGGCCGTGCTGCTCTCGCTGCTGCTGGGCCCGCCGCTGGGCCTGCTCGCCGGACTCAAGCCCAACGGCGTGCTGGACCGCGTGAGCGAAGTGGCGGCCAGCGTGCTGCGCGCCCTGCCGCCCTTCGCCGTGGGCCTGATCCTGATCCTGATCTTCTCAGTCAGCCTAGGCTGGTTGCCTGCAGCCGGCCATGGTCGCAGCGCACACAGCGTGCTGCCGGCGCTGACCCTGGCGTTGGCGCTGGCCGCCATCTCCAGCCGGGTGGCGCGCAACGCCATGGCCGACGTCTCGCAGTCGGCCTATTACGCCTTCTCGCGCACCAAGGGGCTGGGCGAGCGCCTGAGCTTCATACGTCATGGCCTGCGCAACGCCGCAGTGCCGGTGGTGGCTTACCTCGGCGTGCAGTTCGTCTACCTGATCGAAGGTGTGGTGGTGGTCGAGACCCTGTTCGCCTGGCCCGGCATCGGCCATGCCCTGGTGCATGCCATCGTGGCCCGCGACGTGCCGATGATTCAAGGTACCGCGCTGGTCATGGGGCTGATGTTCGTCGCGCTCAATACCGTGGTGGACCTGATCTGCTACTGGCTCGACCCCAGGAGGCGCAGCGCATGAACGGCTCGACCCTGACGTCTACCCGCCGCCTTGTCCTGCCGACGCTGAATGGCCGCCAGCGCCTCGGTGCCACACTGCTGGCGCTGCTGCTCGCCTTCGCCTGGCTGGTGCCCTGGCTGTTCGATGCCGATCCTGCGCGGCAGCAACTCACCCGCATCCTGCAGTTGCCTTCGCTGGCCGAGCCGCTCGGCACCGACCACCTGGGTCGCAGCCTGCTGGCGCGGCTGGCAAGCGCCGTGCGTCTGTCGCTGGGCATGGCGCTGCTGAGCGTAGCCAGTGCAGCCATACCGGGCGTGATTCTCGGCGTGATCGCCGGCTGGCGCGGCGGCTGGCTCGACCGCGTGCTGGGCAGCTTGGCCGATGCCTTCCTGGCGTTGCCGGGCCTACTGCTGGTGCTGCTGCTGGTGGCCATCGCTCCAGGCAACTTCTGGGCTCTCTACGTGGGTATCTCACTGGTGCTGTGGATCGAGTACTTCCGCGTGGTGCGCGCCCGCACCCGGGTGCTGGTCGCTTCGCCCCAGCTCGAGGCGAGCCGCCTACTCGGCTTCGGCCCGCTCTACCTGTTCCGCCGCCACCTGTGGCCGGAGCTGGCGCCGCAGGTGTTGACCCTGGCCGCCTTCGGCGCCGCCAGTGCGATCCTGGCCATGGCCGCGCTGGGCTTCGTCAGCGTCGGTCTGCGCCCGCCCACCGCCGAGCTGGGGCTGATGATGATCGAGCTGCTGCCCTACTACCACGAAGCCCCTTGGGCCATGGCCCAGCCGATCCTGGTGCTGTTCGTGCTGGTACTGAGCCTCAACCTGCTGGCAGGAAGGGATCCACGATGAGTGCGTACTTACTTCAGGCCGAAGACGTCACGATCCAGGGCGAGGGCGTCACCATTGCGCCCTTCTCCTGTTCGCTCGAAGCCGGCAGCCGGCTGACCCTGCTCGGCGAGACCGGCTCGGGCAAGAGCCTGCTCGCTCAGGCGATCATGGGCACGCTGCCCCGCGGCCTGACCGCGCGGGGGCGGCTCGTCATCGACGGCGAGACCTTCGATGCCACCGATGGCAAGTCGCGCCGCGCCCTGTGGGGCCGGCGCCTGGCGCTGCTGCCCCAGGAGCCTTGGCACGCGCTGGACCCAACCATGCGTGCCGTAGCGCAGGTGGCCGAAAGCCACCGCCACGTGGCCGGGCGCGATCGCCGCGCCGCGCTGCAAGCGGCCTGGGCCGACCTGGCCGAGCTGGGTCTGGCCGAGGCCGGCGGCAAGCTGCCCGGCGAACTCTCCGGCGGCATGGCACAGCGCGTGGCCTTTGCCGCCGCCAGTGCCGGCGGAGCACCCATCGTCATCGCCGACGAACCGACCAAGGGACTCGATGCGCCGCGCCGCGATGCCGTGGTCGAGCTGCTGGCTCGCACGCCCGAGAGCGGCGGCGTTCTGATCACCATCACTCACGACATCGACGTGGCCCGCCGCCTGGGTGGGGAAGTGGTGATCCTGCGCCAGGGGCAGGTGGTCGAGCGCGGACCGGCCCAGCAAGTGCTCACTCACCCCCAAAGCGAGTACGGGCAGGAGTTGCTGGGTGCCGAGCCCAGCCGCTGGCCACGCCCGGCGCCGCTCGGCGAAACGGCCCAGGCACCGGTGGTGAGCGCCACCGACCTGGCCAAGGCCCGCGGCGGCCGCGAGCTGTTTCGCGAACTCTCCCTCACGGTGCGCCCCGGCGAGATCGTCGGCGTGGTCGGTCCCTCCGGCTGCGGCAAGAGTACCCTCGGTGACATGCTGCTCGGCGTGACGCGCGCCGACGACGGCAAGATCCAGCGCGCGACAGGGCATCCGCTCGGCTTTCAGAAGCTCTATCAGGACCCGCCGGCGGCCTTCTCGCCCCACTGGCGGCTCTCTCGCCTGCTCGACGACCTGGTACGCCGCCACCGCCTGGATTGCAGTGTCATCCCACCGTTGATGGCACGCCTTGGGCTCGATGAGCGCCTGCTGGAACGGCACCCCGGCGAGATCTCGGGCGGCGAACTGCAACGCTTTGCCATCCTGCGGGTGCTGCTGCTCGAGCCGTGCTTCCTGTTCGCCGACGAGCCGACCTCACGCCTCGACCCCATTACCCAGCGCAGCACCCTGGCGCTACTGGTGGAGCTGGCTCGCGAACGGCGCTGCGGGGTAATGCTGGTGAGCCACGACCCAGCGCTGATCGGGCGCATCTGCGATCGCCGAATCTCGCTGGGCGGGGAGCCAGTGAGCGAGGCCCGCCAGACGCTCGATCCGGCCCTGGCCTGAAGGCAGCTCGCAAGACAGCACCCTCTAAACGTCTAAACGACATCGCCCCGCATGAGCGGGGCGATGTCGAATCGGCTTGGCAGCCAGGAACGTCAGTAGTGCGCCACCACCATGCAGTCCATCCCTTGGGCGCGCAGGCTGTTGCAGGCGGAGTGGGCATCGCTCTCCTGCAGGTCGACCAGACGTGCGCGGAACACTCGCCGCTCGCCCTCCGACTCCGCTACCGACACCCGCAGGTCGCGCATGAAGCCGGAAAGCTGATCGGCGGCGCGGGTGGCCAGGTGGCGAGCCTGATCCGGGTCGTTGAAGGCACCGACCTGTACTGCCCAGTTGCCCCTACGCGGTATATCGGCCTGATAGGTGTCACGCGGCATATCGGCCTGGTAGGTGATGCGCGGTGTGTCGGCCTGGGCGATCAGGGCACGAATCGGGTCATCGGCGGAGCCCATCTCGACCCCCATCTCCGACTGGAAGGAGAACTGACGCTCGCCGCTCGAAGCTGGCCCAACGGCCTCAGGTGCAGCGGCCAGCTGCTGGGCGGAAGGGGACGGGCTCTCCGGCAGATCCATGCTATCGCCCAGCACATCGGCCTGGGCAATCCAGTCGCCGCGCTGCAGCATGGAAAGCCGGGCAAAGCCGCGGTCGAGCAGGTCGGCCATATGCGTGTCGCGCGAGGCGGCGGTGAAGCCACCCATTACCACGGAGACGATACGACGGTCGTTACGGATCGCCGAAGTCGCCACGTTGAACCCGGAGGCGCGGATGAAGCCGGTCTTGAGGCCATCGGCGCCGGCATAGTTGCGCAGCAACCGGTTGTGGCTGGTGTGGGTGGTGCCGCGATAGGAGAAGCTCTGGGTGGAGAAGTAGTGATAGTACTGGGGGAAATCCTGCATCACGCGGATTGACAGCGTGGCCATGTCGCGGGCCGTGGTGACCTGAGCGTTGTCGGGCAGCCCGGAAGCGTTACGGAACACGGTGCTGGTCATGCCCAGCTCGTTGGCACGCTGGGTCATCATGCGGGCGAAACCGGATTCGGTGTTGCCCAGCGCCTCGGCGACCACCACGGCAACGTCGTTGGCCGAACGCACCACCAGCGCCTTGATGGCCTCTTCCGCCGTGATCGTGCTACCCGCCGCGAGCCACAGCTTGGAAGCGGGCATCGAAGCGGCATGGGCAGATACAGGTAACGGCTGGTTCAAGCGTATGGTGCCGTTCTCGAGCGCCTCGAACAGCATGTAAAGTGTCATCATCTTGGTCAGCGAGGCGGGATAGCGCGTCGCATCGGCATTGGCCTGATGCAGCACGTCGCCGCTCTCGACATCTATCACGATGGCCGCATAGCGGGGGTTGGCCTGCGCCGAACCGATCGTCAACAACTGAAGAAAGAGAAAAAAGAAAATGGCCACACCGAGGTAATGTCGGTTGTAGGAGCGCATGACGAACACCTCTGGTTCCCTTTTGATTCCCCGTGGCCCGATTCTAAAGCGGACCTTGCCTCAGTATGGCCGGATAACGAAGCGCTTAACAGCCGGAATAGCGAGTTTTTTTGCATATATACCGGCTGCTTCCATCAAACTTCCGTTTATTAATCAACTGGAATAACAGCCCGTTACCTTTGGGTTGCAGACCCGCTACTCCCAGGCCGGAAAGGGGTCGGGCAAGTCGGCCCACGCCCGATGACCATCCGCCAATACGGCGTCGCTCAGCAGACACTCGTCCAAAGCCTGACGGATACGCGCTTCGTCGAGATTCTGGCCGATGAAGACCAGTTCCTGACGCATGTCGCCGAACGGCTCCTCCCACTGCTCCATGATGTAGCCACGCGTCTCCGGATCCTTGGGCCAGCGAGACTCGGGGACGGCCTTCCAGAACATGCCGGCAAAGCCGTAATGGGCAATGCCACCCGCCTGACTCCACTGACCGGCGTACTGGGGTCGCGTAGCGAGCCAGAAGAAGCCCTTCGAACGCAGCAGCTTGCCGCCGAACCAGTCACCATGCAACAGGGCGTGAAACTTATCGGGATGGAAAGGCCGCCGGGCGCGGTAGACGAAGCTCGAGATGCCGTACTCCTGGGTTTCGGGCACGTGCTCACCGCGCAGCTCCTTGAGCCAGCCCGGGGCGAGCCTGGCCCGTTCGAAGCTGAAGCGACCGGTATCGAGCACCTTGTCGAGCGGCACCCGGCCATGGGCCATGGGTACCAGCTCGGCATCGGGATTGAGCGAGCGCAGTACCGCCTTCAACTCGGCCAGTTGCACTTCGTCGATCAGGTCGGTCTTGCTGATCAGCAGCACGTCGCAGAACTCGATCTGATCCACCAACAGGTCAGCCACGTTGCGCTCGTCCTCCTCGCCCAGGCTCTCGCCCGCCTCGGCGAGGGATTTTGCCTCCTGGTACTGCACCAGGAAATTGGCACCGTCGACCACCGTCACCAGGGTGTCGAGGCGGGCGACACTGGAGAGACTCTGGCCCTGCTCATCCTCGAAGGTGAAGGTCTCCGCCACCGGCAGCGGCTCGGAGATCCCGGTGGACTCGATCACCAGATGATCGAAGCGGCCTTCCCGCGCCAGCCGGCTCACCTCCACCAGCAGGTCCTCACGCAGCGTGCAGCAGATGCAGCCATTGCTCATCTCGACCAGCCGCTCCTCGGCCCGGTTGAGCGTCACCTCGTCATCGGCACTGCCCGGAGCGCCTCGTACCAGGGCCGCATCGATGTTGACCTCGCTCATGTCGTTGACGATCACCGCCACGCGGCGTCCGTCGCGATTGGCCAGGATATGGTTTAGCAGGGTGGTCTTTCCCGCTCCGAGAAAGCCGGAAAGCACGGTAACCGGCAGTGGCTTATGGGACATTACGCGTCTCCTCGCTGCTTGCTGTAGTGATGTTCGCGTTTCTCCTGTCGCTCCTTGGCCTCCAGGCACAGTTCGGCAGTCGGCCTGAGCAACAGTCGAGGCAAGCCGATGGGCTGGCCGGTTTCGGCGCAATAGCCGTAGTCGCCCTCTTCGATACGCCGCAGCGCCTGACGAATCTTGCGCAGCAGCCGCGTCTCGCGGTCGGCCTGGCGTAACAGCAGCCGCAGCTCCTCCTCCACGGCGGCACGATCAAGCTCGTCGCCGCTGCGTTCGTTGTCGGCTATGGCATTGCGCACCTCCACCAAGTGCGCCTCCACTTCGGCCTGTTCGGCAGCCAGCCGGTGCTGGAAAAATGCCAGCTGCTCATCGTTCATGTATGCCTCTTCGGGCATGGCCAGCAGTCGCTGCACCTCGGGATCGGCCGACATGGGCATCCTCTCCTGAAAATAGACGTTATAACATAACAATACTACTTCCCAAGGCAAGCCCTCTACAGCAAGCCGTGTTTGTGCTCCCGATTTCCCATAGATACCAGGCAATTTCTTGCCCGCCGGGCAACTTCTTGCCCGACCCGGGCAACTTCTTGCCTAATTAGGCTTAGCAATGATTGA
>NZ_BAEU01000038.1:0-9147 GCF_000246875.1 Halomonas sp. KM-1 | reverse complement strand
GCTGATGGCGCTGCACCTGGGCTGGAGCGGCTATCGCCAGTGGCGCCGAAAGCGCCTCAAGGCGTTGGGTAACTGAACCCACAGCCGGCAGCGACCGGCATCACCACACCACACCACAACAACGCAACCACGAGGTTCCGACTCATGAAAATGAAACTGCTGGGTACTGCCATTCTCTCTTCCGCCATGACCTTCGGCGCAGCCGGCATGGTCCAGGCCGATGACTTCCCGACCAAGCCGGTGACCATGGTGATCGGCTGGGGTGCCGGCGGCAGCACCGACATTCAGGGCCGCGTGCTGGCCGACATCCTCTCCGAGGAGCTCGGCCAGCCGGTCAACGTGGTCAACCAGCCCGGCGCCGGCGGCGGCGTAGCCCTGGCGCGCCTGGCCAACAGCCGCGACGAGGGTTACACCTTCGTTTTCGGCACCTCCATGACCATCACCTTCGGCCCGCTCTCCACCGAAGCCACCTACGAGCTGGACGACTTCCGCTACGTGGCCGGCGTGACCCTCGGCCAGTCGGCCATCGTCACCGGCGAGAACCGCCCCTTCGGCGACAGCTGGGAAGATCTGGTGGAGTATGCCCGCGAGAACCCGGGCATGAGCTATGCCACCCAGACCGCGCTGGACCGCATGATCATCGAGTACATCGCCCAGCAGGAAGGTCTCGATCTGCGCATCGTGCCCACCTCCGGCGGCGCCGGCATGGCACCGCTGATCCTCTCCGGCGACGTCGACTTCGCCTATAGCGGCGGCACCCACTCCGGCTATGCCGAGACCGGCGAGATGCCGGTGCTGCTGAGCCTGGCCGAGGATCGCCTGGTGGCGTTCCCGGATGCCCCGACCCTGCCGGAAGCCGGCTACGACATCAATGCCGCGGAGATCCGCGTCGCCATGGTGCCGCAGAACACCCCCGACGCCCACGTCGAGCGTCTGGCCGAGGCGCTGGAAGCCGCCACCCAGGACCCGCGCTTCATCGAGATCACCGAGGAGCGCATCCTGATGCCGGTGACCTACATCGCGGAAGACGAAGTCACCCAGACCCTGCGCGATCAGGTGGAAGGCTACAAGGCGCTGATCGAAGAGCTCGGCGGCCTGCCCGGCGAGGAGTGATTCTCGCCATGGCCCTGTCGTGACAGGGCCGTTCGAACGCCGACGCCGCCCCACGGGGCGGCGTCGCTGTTTGCGGGCTGTACGGAATAGGGGGCGAGTTCAGTCGCCCAGCGCCCCCAGGCGGTCGGCCTGAACCACCTCGATCCAGTAGCCGTCCACGTCCTTGACGAAGATGACATCCTTCATCTTGCCCTGATCCGAGCGCTTGACGAATTCGACCTCATTGGCATCGAACCACGCCTCGGCGGCATCGAGGTCGGGCACCGAAAAGCAGATGTGGCCGAAACCCTGGGGCTGGGCATTGCCATCGTGGTAGGCAAAGTCTTCCTGGCTCTCGGTGCCCCAGTTGTGGGTCAGCTCCAGCAGGCCCGTCTGGCTGAAGGTCCAGACCGTGCGCTCACTCTGGTCCTCCGGCACCTGCTCGGCGTCGTCCAGCCTGGCCAGGAAGTAGAGCGAGAAGTTCATCTCCTCGAAGTCGAGCCGGCGCATGACCCGCATGCCGAACACCCGCGTATAGAAGGCCAGCGCCTTTTGCGGATCCTTCACCCGCAGCATGGTGTGGTTGAGACGAAAGCCCTGCGAATCCGCCGTCGGCGTCTGCACGCCGGGGTGCTGCTCTCCCTTGAAGCTCATGCGTTTCTCCTGTGGTGTCGCTGTCATCTTGCTCGTCATCACCAGGATGATGCGGATCGTTACGACGTTTTTCCAGCCGCAGGCGGCTGTCTTACCCTTCGGATCGCGCTAAAGTAGGAAAAGTACCGCCATGAAGAGCGATCGCCCATGCCGACCTCATCCAGTCTCGAACAGGTAGCGCCAGGGGCCTTTCACAACGCCGTTGGGCATATGCTGCGCCATCTGACCTGGCTGCTGGCGCTGACCCTGCTGGCCGGCTGCGCCAGCCGTGACATTGCCACCCACGACCCGAGCCGCGGCCCGGACGCCCTCTCCATCGAGCGGGCGTTGATCCTGGCCACGGCCAAGAATGCGTTGGGCACCCCTTATCGCTTCGGCGGCAACACCTCGGAAGGGCTCGACTGCTCGGGCCTAGTGGAGATGGCCTACCGCGCGGCAGGCATTCAGGTGCCGCGCACCGCCGACGAACAGTTCCGTGCTCTGCCGTCGGTGCGCCAGGCCCAGCCCGGCGACCTGCTGTTCTTCGGCGACCGGCGCAAGGCGACCCATGTGGGTATCTACCGCGGCAACGGCCAGATGATTCACGCCCCGGGCAGCGGGCGCGAGGTCACCAGCGTGCCGCTGCATATCGACTACTGGCAGCAACGGTTTCTGGGGGCCGCCGGCCCGGCCCCCTAACAACCTCATCGCTCTGGTAAGATGAGTGGCTTTCCAATCGCATTGGTGATGCCATGCCACTCGATCTTTCCCTCTATCTGGTAACCGACCCCGAGCTCTGCGCCCGCCATGGGCTGGTGGAGACCGTGGTGGCTGCGGTGCGTGGCGGGGTCACCGTAGTGCAGCTGCGCGACAAGCACGCCTCCGATGACGAGATGATCGCTCAGGCGCGCCGTCTCAAGGCGGCGCTGGCCGGCAGCGGCGTGCCACTGATCGTCAACGACCGCCTGACGGTGGCGCTGGAAAGCGGCGCCGATGGCCTGCACATGGGACAGGACGATGGCGACGTGGCGGCGGCCCGCGCCGCCCTGGGCGAGAGCGCCATCCTCGGGCTCTCGGTGCAGAATCACGAGCAGCTTTCGCGCCTCGACCCGGCCGCCCTCGATTATCTAGGCCTCGGCCCGGTATTCGCCACCTCGACCAAGCGCAACCACGCCACCCCGCTCGGCTTCGACGGCCTGGCTGCCCTGGTGGCGGCAAGCCCGCTGCCGGCCGTCGCCATCGGCGGCCTCAAGGCGAAGCATGCCGCAGCGGTGCGTGCCGCGGGAGCCAAAGGGCCGGCGGTGGTATCGGCGATCTGCGGACAGTCGGACGCCGAAGCCGCCGCCAGGGCGTTCTTTGCCTGAAGTCAGAAAAAACCAGGGTGAAAGAGGTGATGGGCCCGAGGTGAGAGAACCTGAAGCGAGAGAACCTCAGACGTCGCGGTGCCCCTGTTCGCGGGTGTAGCGCTGCATGATCTCCAGGGTTTCCTGGCTGACGTGATGCTCCATGCCTTCGGCATCAATGCGAGCGGTGCGGTCGCTGACGCCGAGGGCGCGCAGGAACTGCAGCACGATGGCATGGCGCTGATGCGACATGGCCGCCATCGCCTCGCCCTTCTCGGTCAGGAACAGCGAACGGTAGGGCTTGCTGGACACCAGCCCCAGTGACTTGAGCCGGGTGACGGTCTTCGACACCGTAGCCTGGCTGACCCCCATACGCGCCGCAATGTCCGTCGAGCGCGCCTCGCCCTGATGCTCAAGCAGGTCGGCGATCAATTCCACGTAGTCTTCGAGAAGTTCGGTTTCGTGTGCGTTGCGCACGGCAGCGTACTGCTGCGCATGCTGGTCGCTGGGCGGCAGGGCGTCCGCCTTGCACAGGCGATCAGGCGTCACGTCATTCGGCGAGTCGGTCATCGGGCCAATATAGCCAAAGTGCTCATAGGGCAGCAACAGGGCCTCGATAGAGATTTCCTACTACCCTACAAGTTAACCTTGGCTAAAATAGTGTCTATACGCTTACAAACTCACCGCAACGTAACAACCGACCGTTAACGTTCAGCCACCAGAGGAGAGTGATCGATGCCGACCCCCAAGGGCTTCCTGCTTCTTAGCGCGTTTGCCTTCGCCATGTCGACCTCGGCCCAGGCCGCAGAGCCGCCCCTGAAGGTAGCGGCCACTTTTTCCGTGATCGGCGATCTGGTGCGCGATGTGGCGGGTGACGATGCCGATGTCACGGTACTCACGCCGGTGGGCGCCGAGGTCCATGAGTGGGAGCTGATACCGAGCAACTTCATCGCTCTCGAAGAGGCCGATGTGGTGTTCTACAACGGCTACGGCCTCGAGCAGTGGCTCTCTCAGATCAACGCCACGGTAGGCAACGGCGTGCCGGTGGTTGCCCTGGCCGAGGAGAGCGGCTACGCCACCCAGCCGATCGCCACCGGCGAATACGCCGGCGAGGTCGACCCGCACATGTGGATGGACCCACGCGCCGCGGCGGAATATGCACGCGTGATTGCCGAAACGCTGGCCGAGGCCCGGCCCGACGCCGCCGAGGCCTTCCAGGCGCGCGCCGAAGCCCTGCAGGAGTCGCTGCATGCGTTGCATGAGGAGCTGCTGGAGACGCTGGCGATCATTCCCGAGGAGCGGCGTCTGCTCATCACCAGCGAGGCGGCCTTCGTCTACTTTGCCGATGCCTTCGGCTTCGAGCACGACGGCATCTGGGGTACCAACGCCGAGGAAGAGGGTTCGCCGCGTCAGATCATGCGCATCGTCGATCTGATCGAGGAAAAGCAACCGGCCGCCATCTTCTGGGAGAGCACCATTTCCGACCGCCACGTGCGCAGCGTGGCCGACGAGACCGAGGTGGCGATTGCCGGCCCCCTCTACGTCGACTCCCTCAGCGAGCCGGACGCTGCAGCGCCCGATTACGCCAGCATGCTGCGCCACAACGTTGGGCTGTTGCGCGAGGCCCTGGGAGACACACATGAATGACAAGGTGCCGGCGCTCGAGGCACACCGCCTCAGCGCGGCCTATCACCAGCACCCCGTGCTGGAAGACGTCACCCTGGTGCTGCCGCAAGGCGAGTGGACCGCCATCGTGGGCCCCAATGGGGCCGGCAAATCGAGTTTGCTCAAGCTGGTGATCGGTGGCCTCACGCCGCTGCGCGGCGAACTGCGCATTCTCGGCGCAAGCCCAGCCGTGCAGCGCAGGGCCGGCAACATCGCCTACATGGCTCAGCAGGAGCACATGGAGTGGGACTTTCCCATTTCAGTGCGCGAGACGGTGCTGACCGGCCGCTACGGCCTGATGCGCCAGGACCCTTTGTGGCAACGCCTGCTGCCGCGCCACTGGGCCAACCCCAGCCATCGCCAGGCCGTAGAAGCTGCACTGGACGACGTCGACATGGCAGAGCATGCCGAACGTCCCATCGGCGAGTTGTCCGGCGGCCAGAAGAAGCGTGTGCTGCTGGCCCGCGCACTGGCACAGCAGGCCAGTATTTTGCTGCTAGACGAGCCACTGGCCGGGGTCGACCCACCCAGTGAGGCGCTGATTCTCGCCACGCTGGAACGGCAGCGCGACGCAGGCCGCACCGTCATCATGGTCACCCATGACATGCCCAGCGCACGTCGCCACGCCGACCGCGTACTGCTGATCAATCGCAAGGTGGTGGGCATGGGCACGCCGGAAGAGATGCTCAGCGACTCCATGCTGGCCCGCCTGGCGGTGGGTACGGCTTCCCGCTCAGCGTACGGAGGTACACGTGCCGCCGCTTGAATTGCTGGCCCAGGTGATCGATGGCTTGATCGCTCTGCTGATGCTGGTGGTGAACCTGCTGCCCGAGCCCCTGGCCGCTCCCTTCGAGTACCGCTTCATGCAGCGTGCCCTGCTCACTTCGGTGCTGGTGGGGGCGATCTGCGGCCTGCTCTCCTGCTACGTCGTGCTGAAGCGCTGGTCGCTGCTGGGCGATGCCATCTCTCATGCAGTGCTGCCTGGCGTGGCCATCGCCTACCTGCTGGGCTGGCCGTTCTTCATCGGCGCCTTCGTCACCGGCGCACTGACCTCGCTGGGCATCGGCGCGCTGGAGCGTCACACCCGGATCAAGGCGGATGCAGCCATGGGACTGATGTTCACCGCCGCCTTTGCGCTGGGCATCGTAATCATCAGCAAGATCGCCACCAGTACCCACCTGATGCATATCCTGTTCGGCAACGTGCTGGGCGTACAGACCACCGCTCTGATGCTGACGCTGGTCGCAAGCCTGGTGACCGCACTGGCCATCTGGCTCGCCTATCGCCCCTTGCTGCTCTACACCTTCGATCCTCAGCAGGCCCAGGCGCTAGGCTTCAACACCAGCTTCATCCACTACGGTCTGATCCTGCTGCTGACCCTGACCATCGTCGCCAGCCTGGAGACCGTGGGCATCATCCTGGTGGTAGCCATGCTGATCACCCCAGGTGCCACGGCCCACCTGCTCACCGACCGCTTCCCGCTGATGCTGGCGATCTCGGTCACTGTCGGCGTCACGTCCGCCGTGGTGGGCCTGGTGCTGTCGGTGTCGCTGGACGTCGCCTCGGGCGGCGCCATCGTGCTGGTAGCGTCGGGACTGTTCCTCGTCGCCCTGCTGGCGGCCCCCAAGCATGGCCTGGTGGCGCGCCACTGGCGACGTTGGCGCCTGAACCGGGTTTAACTGAATCGGATTAGGCTACGTCTGAAAAGTCGCCGAGCGAAGGCCAGACAAGGCAAAAATCAGCGAAAAGATGGAGTTTGCTTGGTGCAAATGAGTACTTTGAGCTGAGTTTTAACGCCGTATGGCCAAGCGCAGGCAGTTTTCAGGCATAGCCTAGGAGGTGGGGCGGCGCTTCAGGGTAGTCCGGCGATCATGATAGGCGATCGCCAGCCCGCTGCCGATGATCAGCGTACTACCCAGGAAGACCCAGAGATCAGGCATTTCCCCCCAGAACCACCACCCTAGCAACACCGCCCACAGCATGGCCGTGTAATCGAAGGGGGCGGCGATGGCCGCCGGAGCGAAGCGAAAGGCCATGGTGATACAGGCCGTCGCCCCCACCCCGATCACGCCGGCACCGAGAAACCCCAGCCAATGCCAGGGTTGCGGATCCTGCCATACCCAGGGCAGGGTCACAGCGGTCAGCACCAGCGGCACCAGGGTGATGTAAAACACCATGGCCCAAAGGTGCTCGGTGGCCCCGTAGCGTCGCGAGGTGATCATCAGCAGTGCATAGAAAACCGCCGCGCCCAGCATGATCAATGCGCCGGGATGGAAACCCTCGCCCCCCGGCCGCACCACCACCATCACACCGACAAAGCCCAACAGCGAAGCCGCCACGACTTGGTAGTCGACCCGTTCACCGAGCAACGGAACCGACAGCAATGTGACGAACAGGGGGGCAGCAAAGGCGATGGCCGTAGCCTCGGCAAGCGGCAGCATGGTCAATCCCAGCACGAAGAAGCCCATGGTGCCGGTATAGATCAAACCGCGCACCAGGTGGACCCCGGGCCGACGAGTACGTAGCTTGGTCAACCCACCGCCGTAGTGCGCCAGCACGGCGATCAACGGCAGCGAGACCAGGGTACGGAAGAAGATGATCTGCAGCGGCGAGTGCACCTCGCCCAGCCACTTGGCAATGGCATCGCCGATGGCCAGGCAGAGTACGCCGGCACACATGAACAGGATGCCCTTCAATGACGGCGACATGGCCCCTCCCCCCGGCAGGAAAAAACCACCCCGCCGACCAGGATGGGCGGCGGGCTTGTTGATTACCAACCTAACGGGTGGGGCGCACGGCGGCAAGTGCCATGCCCCAAGATGGCGCATCGGGGTGGGTGGAGGTCGAACCCAGAATGACGCGAGGTCAGGGCATAGTCACGCCATGGACGTTATGTTATAACGAATCATTCTCAGCGTTCGACCGCCTGCATACGCGAGCGCCTTGCAATCTCTACCATCGCTTTGAAGCGGGCGGACCTCGCAGCACGAATGATATGTTATAGAGTTTCACAAGGAGGTGCCATGCAGCCCCATCCCTCTCTCGATACTTCGGCGCACTGGGCATTCGGCCAGGAAATCGAGGTGCTGCCGCGCATTTTCGACGACGACATCACCCTGGCAGTCATGCAGCGACGGCTCGACTCGGCCCTCACCCTGGCCGTGCGCGCCCAGCTCAACGGCTCCCGCTCTCTCGACTGGCACTGGCGCGGCGCACCCGGCCAGGCAATGAAAGAGGATCTCGAGCGTCGGCTCCCCGCCCCTGAGGCCGGCGCAGCCCTGGTGGAAGACGTCAGTCATATCGCCGAGGCCATGGCCTATCTCTTCTCTACCGAGGCCATCGGCATCCGTCTGCGCACGCTGGAGGGCGCCATGTGCCCGCGCTTCCACGTCGACAACCTGGCGGTGCGTCTCGTGACCACCTATGCCGGCCCGGCCAGCGAATGGCTGCCCGAGCATGCCGTCAACCGCGCCGGGCTCGGCGCTCCGCATCCCGACAAACCCGATATCGTCGCCGATCCCGACGCCATTCGGCAGCTCGCCGTTGGCGATCTGGCTCTGCTCAAGGGCTGTGGCTGGATCGGCAACGAGGAGCGCGGCCTGGTCCACCGCAGCCCGCAGCCCGCTGCGGGCGAACGCCGCCTGCTGCTGGCGCTGGACCCGGGCTGACCCCGCTCCACCCGTTACTCAACTCCCTTCTTTCCATCTGAGGAAGCCCCCGGCAATGACTCCATGCCTTCGTCCCCTCCTGTTTGGCCTGGCCCTGCTGCCACTGGCGGCACAGGCCGATCGCCCACTGGCGGTCGTCGCCCCTTGGGAGATCACCGGCCTCGACCCCTCCACCTCAGGCTATGTGTTCAGCCGCATGCGCGTTGCCGAGACCCTGGTCGACACCGATGCCGATGGCCAACCAGCCCCTGGGCTGGCCAGCGGCTGGCAGGTCTCCGACGACGGCCTGACCTGGCGTTTCGCTCTGCGTGAGGGCGTGACCTTCCACGACGGCAGCCCGCTGACGGCACAGGCCGCGGCCGCGAGCCTCGAGCATGCCCTGGCCAAGCCGGGCATACTCGACTCGGCCCCCATCGTCTCCATCGAAGCCGAAGGCGACGACGTCGTGGTGCGTCTCGACAGCCCCTTCGCACCGTTGCCGGCCCTGCTGGCTCACTCCACCACGCTGATTTTGGCAGCGGATGCCTTCGACGACGAGGGGCGGGCCACCCAGGTGATCGGCACCGGCCCTTATCGCGTCGCATCGGTCGCGCCGCCTCAGCGTCTGACGGTGGAGCGCTTCGACGGCTACTGGGGCGAGACACCCGCCATTGGCAACGCCAGCTATCTGGCGGTAGGACGCGGCGAAACCCGCGCGCTGATGGCCGAGAGCGGCGATGCCGACGTGGTGTTCACCCTCGACCCGG
>NZ_BAEU01000039.1:0-5024 GCF_000246875.1 Halomonas sp. KM-1 | reverse complement strand
ATATCGCGAGATCAGCTGGCGCCACTGTGGGCGCTGGGCGTGCCACGCAGGAAGCTGGTGACGGTGCAGCTGGCCCAGCTCGGCGGTTCGGCCTTCGTCGTCGGCGCCCTGGCGCTACCGCTGGGCACGCTGCTGGCCCTGGGGCTGGTGGCGGTGATCAACGTGGCGGCCTTCGGCTGGCGCCTGCCGCTGTACGTATTCCCCGCAGAAATGGCGCTTACGCTAGCCACCGCAGTGGGCGTAGCGCTGGTCGCTGCCGCCGTGCCGGCCACCAAGCTGTGGCGCACGCCGCCACGCGCATTGCTGGCGGAGGACTCGACATGAAGCGCGCGGCCGCACTGTTGACGCTACTGACGACACTCTGGCTCGCGGGCTGCAGCGAGGAAGCGCCATCCACCGAAACCGCCGGCTTTGCCGGGCTGGGTCAGGAGGCCGGCGACTTCGCCCAGGCTCACGACGGCATCCGCCTGAGTTTCCCCGAGGACCACGCCGCCCACCCGGACTACCGCATCGAGTGGTGGTACCTCACCGCCAACCTCGAGGACGAGGACGGCGAGCCGCTGGGCCTGCAGTGGACCCTGTTCCGCCAGGCGCTCATCCCCCCTGGCGAGCGCCCCGAGCCCGGCCCCTGGGCCGCAGACCAGCTGTGGATGGCACACATGGCAGTCTCCCAGGGGGAGACCCACCGGGTGGCGGAGCGCTTCGCCCGCAGCCACTCCGGGCAGGACGACGGCCAGGCGGGCGCGGTGGCCGAGCCTTTCCGCGCCTGGATCGATCACTGGCAGTTGGCCACTCGCGTCGATACCTCAGACGAGCCGGGCGACACCTTCACCGAGCTACAGCTGACGGCCCACCAGGGCGACGCCCACGGCGGCTTCGGCTACGACCTGACCCTCGTCGCCGAGGGGCCGCTGGTGCTGCACGGCGCGGAAGGCTTCAGCCAGAAATCTGCCGACGGCCAGGGTTCCATGTACTACAGCCAGCCGTTCTGGCGCGTGGAAGGCGAGGTCACCCTGGACGGCGAGACCCGCGCCGTGAGCGGACGCGGCTGGCTCGACCGCGAGTGGAGCAGCCAGCTGCTGGGCCCCGAGCAGCAGGGTTGGGACTGGTTCTCGCTGCACCTGGCGAGCGGCCACAAGCTGATGGCCTTCCAACTGCGCGGGGGCGGCGCCGACGGCAGCGACTACCGTTCGGGCACCTGGATCAGTCCCGAGGGCGAGCCCACCGCGCTGGCCCCGGACGAGATCGCCATGACGCCGCTGGCCACCCGGCGCGTGGCGGGGCGCGAAGTGCCGACCCGCTGGCGCCTGGAGATTCCCCGCGCCGAACTCGACCTGATCGTCGAGGCGCCCCACGCCGAGCGCTGGATGGAGACCAGCGTGGCCTACTGGGAAGGCGAAGTGATCGCCCGGGATGCCGCCAGCGGCGAAGATGGGGGTGATGAGAGAGGCATCGGGTATCTGGAAATGACCGGCTATTGAGGCTGCGCGAGGAGAGACCATGAACCTGCTGGATGCCATGACCGCCTTCGTGCGGGTCGCCGAACTCGGCAGCTACACCCGCGCGGCGGAAACGCTGGACCTGTCGCGTACGCGCATCTCGCGCCTGATCATGGAGCTCGAGAGCCACCTGGGCGTGCGCCTGCTGCAGCGTACCACCCGGCGGCTGCACCTCACCGAGGCCGGCGAGAGCTACCTGGCCAGCGCCCAGGGCATTCTGCAAGCGCTGGAAGAGGCCGAAGCCGAGCTGGGCGCCGGCAGCACCGAGGTGTGCGGCCGGCTGCGGGTCAACGGTCCGATGTCCTTCGGCATGCGCTATCTCTCGCCGCTGATCGCGCGCTTCATGGTCGAGCATCCTGCGCTGGAGGTACGCCTCGACCTCAACGACCGCCGCGTGGATCTGCTGGAAGAGGGCTACGACCTGGCCATCCGCATCGGCAGCCTGCCCGACTCCACTCTGGTGGCGCGGCGCCTGGCGCGCTGCCGCCTGGTGCCCTGCGCCTCGCCCGAGTATCTGGCCCGCTACGGCGAACCACAAACTCTCAAGGAGCTGACCGAGCACCGCTGCCTGCGTTATCGCACCACCGGCGGCAGCGAATGGCAGTTCGGCGGGCAGCGCCTTACGGTTCACGGGCCGCTGGAGAGCAACAACGGCGACGTGCTGACCCATGCCGCCGAGGCCGGACTGGGCATCGCCCATCAGCCGAGCTTTCTGATCACCGAGAGCATCCTCGAGGGTCGTCTGATACCGCTGCTGCAACACGAGGAGCCGGTCACCCTGGGGATCTACGGCGTCTACCCGGCACGCCGCCACCTGCCGGCCAAGGTCGAGCGGCTGCTCGACTACCTTGCCGAGGCCTGGGGCGACCCTCCCGAATGGGAGCGGGAGATGGGATTGTCGCCTCTTTCGCAATAAAGTTGTTCGCCAATGAGTGATTATCCCGAGCAAAGCACAGCGTAGAGTGAAGGCATCCCTGACAACAACGGAGCCCTTCCCATGCAAACCACCACTATCCCGCTTGCCGCTTCACCGGCTCAAGCTCAAGCCCAGTCTCAAAACCAGGCCCATGCCACTGCCCTGCTGCGCGTGTCGCTCGGCATCATGGCTCTGGCCCACGGCCTACTCAAGGTGTTCGTCTTCACCGTGCCCGGCACCGTCGGCTACTTCGAGTCGCTCGGTCTGCCCGCCTTCATCGCCTACCTGACCATTCTGGCCGAAGTCGGCGGTGGTCTGGCGCTGGTGCTCGGTATCTACACCCGCTGGGTGAGCCTGGCCCTGGTACCCATCCTGCTCGGTGCCGCCTGGGCACATATCGGCAATGGCTGGGTCTTCTCCAACCCGGGCGGCGGCTGGGAATTCCCGGTATTCTGGGCCATCGCCCTGCTGGTCCAGGCCGGCCTTGGCAGCGGTAGCCTGGTCGTCAGCCGCCGCTTCGCCTGACCTCTCTGCCTGCTAGCCCTCTGCCTGGCGTCGCCCCGCGGCGCCAGGCATCGAGGAGCTTTTTCAAGGCGCTTTTTCAAGGCGCTTTTTCAAGGAGCTATGCCATGTTGCCCAGCCTGTTCATTTCCCACGGCTCGCCCATGCTGGCCCTCACCCCGGGGCCGGCCCACGACTTCCTACGTGAGTTCGGCGCCGGACTTTCACCCAAAGCCATCGTGGTGGTCTCGGCCCACTGGGCCAGCGAGCGCCTGCTGGTGAGCGTCAGCCAGCGGCCCGAGACCATCCACGATTTCGGCGGCTTTCCCCGCGAGCTCTACGAGTGCCAGTACCCGGCGCCGGGCGCCCCCGAGCTGGCCCTGCGCCTGGCCCGCACGCTCAACGCCGTACCGGTTGAGCGGGGCCTGGATCACGGCGCCTGGGTGCCGCTGTCGCTGATGTTTCCCGCCGCCGACGTGCCGGTGGTGTCGCTGTCACTGCCGGTGACCTGGTCGAATCAGGCGCTGATCAATATCGGCACAACACTGGCAGTGTTGCGTGAAGAGGGCGTACTGGTGGTCGGCTCAGGCAGCCTGACCCACAACCTCAGCGAGATGCAGGTACAGGGCGCACCGACGCCGGCCTGGGTTGGTGAGTTCACCGATTGGGTACACGACAAGCTGACCGGCGGAGAACGCGACGCACTGCTGGCGTGGGAAACCGCGCCTCAGGCCCGCCGCAACCACCCCACACCGGAGCACTTCCAGCCGCTGCTAGTGGCGCTGAACGCCGGCGGCGAGGCCAGTCGCCTGCACCACAGCGTGGAGCATGGGGTGCTGGCCATGGATGTCTACGCTTTCAGCTAGCTTCAGGCGCAACCTGAAATTCGCCCTGATGGCGCGCCCGGAAATGCTGCTCCCCCGGCGCCACATCGTTGCGCACCGCCGCCAGCAGTGCGGCGTCCAGGCTGGGGTCGTCGAGCGAAAGCAGACCGCACTGCGACAGTGCCCGACGCAGTCCCACCTGCTCATCGATGCGTTCGAACATCACCCGCACGCAGCAAGGCATGCGCTCGCTGTTGTCCGCCACGCCGAGCCTGAGCCCGGTCAGCCGTGTCACCTGGCTCTGGAAGGTCGGAAACAGGATGGTATGCGTGACTTCGTAGCCATTGAGGGTTTCATGATCGGTCAGGAAGATGCGGTCGGCGAGTTTGACCGCGACCCCCGTATAGCGATTGTGGCAAGGTCGAGCCTGATTCGCCCCCTGCATGCGTTCGGTACGCTGGTAGACGATGCCGCTCTCCCGCTCCTCCAGACATACCAGCGTGCGAATGATGTGCCCGGGCTGGGCCATCGAGTGGTAGTACTCGAAGTAGCGCCCCAGATAGCGGGACATGCCCTCACGCCCACGCTGCAGTAAGGCATCCGGCCACTCGACTCCTCCCTGGCGTGTCGACTCGGTCGGCAGCCGCCCCGCCTGCACCAGAGAAACGAAGTTTTCGTGGGGCAAGTAGAGCTCGTGCTCTTCCACACCAAAGAACGCACACAGACGACGCATGGCGGCATGCCGAGGCCGATAGCGTCCGCTCAGATAGCGGTTGAACTGGGCGCGATTGATATCCAGCCGACGGCATACCTCGGCAATGGAAGGGTAATAGCTGCACAACAGCCTGAGGTTGGCGACGAAGTCGTCGTGCATGTGGGCTCCCGGTGCGCCAGACGGGATGGTGCACTCTGGCGCACTTACTTTCGCAGAAAGTGCACTAGAGTGCAACGTAGCGCCAAATCCCACCACAGCTCACAGTTGTTTCAATCGACAGTCGTTGCAATCGATACATGGCTTTTACGGCTTTCCAACCTCCCGTTACCGAATCGGCGCTCAAACAACAACATGTCCGAGAATCCCATATCGTTACGCATGAATTTCTGGTCTGGCCTGGGCGTCGCCGCCCTCGCGGTGCTGCTGCTCACCTGGGTCATCCCCACCTACGGCGGCCGCGGCTTCGCCGTCGGCATGCATCCCCGCACCCTGGCCACCCTCGGCGCCTGGGTCATGCTGGTCTGCGCCCTGGCTCTGGCGCTGCTCAGCGCCATCGCGCTGATTCGCCG
>NZ_BAEU01000040.1:0-21650 GCF_000246875.1 Halomonas sp. KM-1 | reverse complement strand
ACGCCAGGTGGCGTAGTGCTCCAAGTAGCCGATCATGGAGTGGTAGACCTTGGCGTGGTCCGGGTGCTCGCAGGCACCGCGCAGGATCACGTCGTTGGTGACTTGCTGGATATGAGCCAGGTCGGATTCAGAAAAATGGTTGATGGTCACACCGGCGTCGATGAATTTCTGAGTGCCCTCGGTCGACTCCCTTTCCGACCAAGCCAACGACCAAGCCAGGGTGGCATCGGCGGCGATCTTCAGCTTCTCCTGGGTCTCCTCGGAGAGGGCGTCCCAGGCGTCCTGATTGATCATCACGCCGAACACCGTCGCCGACTGGTGCCAACCCGGCGTGGCCCAGTAGTCGGCCACTTCCGCCAGGCCCACGCTATAGTCGATCCCCGGCGCCGAAAACTCGGCGGCATCGACTACACCACGCTCGATGGCCTGGTAGACCTCACCGCCGGCCAGGGTGACTTGGGAGCCGCCCAGTTGTTCGAGCACGCGGCCCTGGTCGCGTCCGGCGAGACGCAGGCGCTTGCCGTCGAGATCGGCCAGGCTCTCGATGGGCGTGCGGCCCATGAAGCCCGACTCGTTGTTCAACACGCCATACGGCAGGTAAACCAGACCGAACTGACCGTAGATCTCTTCGTAGAGCTCGCGGCCGCCCCACTGCTGAATCCAGTTCAGGTAGTCCACGGCGTTGAACAGCATGGGCGTGGAGGCCAGCGGCGAGAAGGCCGGGTTGCGGCCGGCCCAGTAGCCGGGCCAGTCGCCAGAGGCTTCGATACTGCCGGTCTCGGTGGCGTCGAACACCTCGGTGCCGGGCATCAGGGTGCCGCCGGCGCGGAAGTCGATCTGCAGCTCGTCGCCGGCGAGTTTGTTGACCAGCTCCACCCAATGACGGTCGATCTGGATCGCATCGATACTGTCCGGCCAGGTGGTGGTCATGGTCCAGTTTTGCTGAGCCTGAGCGGTAGCGCTCAGAGAGAACAGGCTCACGCCGATGGCGAGCCCGGCGAGCATGATGGCGTGCTGGGATTTCATCTTGTTTTCCTTACCTTTCAATCAGCTTGATGCTGTTTTTATAAAAGAGGCGTTTTCACTCCCGACAACCCAGGCCTGTCTGGCGCTCTTTTGGCGAACCCTCGTCAATGGCCTCGGGAGCGATGTTGTCTGAGGCTACTCTACAAAGGTATCCTGGGTTCAAGGAAGGTCAGAAACGGTCTTCATGAGGTCTTTTTCGGACATTCAGCGAGGCGGCCATCATGCCTGCTTTCCAAACTAACCTGCTGAATCAGAAGATTTATGCGCCTTATAAGATTGCCGCTTTGGTTGATGCCGTGGCAGCACAGGGCATCGCGCCCGAGGTGGTGTTGGATGGCCTTGGCCTGGATCGGGAGGCCCTCGCGGACCCGGCCACCCTGGTTTGCATCAAGCAGTACATCGATGCATGCACCAATGTCATTGAAGCAGGGGCCAACCTTTCCACTCCTTTCGAAACTGCCGCCAGGCTGCATTTGACTGCCTACGGCATGTATGGATATGCCCTGCTCACCAGCCCGACCATTCGTGATTACTTCAATTTCGGCGTGAAGTATCACCCCCTGGCGACGCCGACCCTGCATATGACATGGCGGGAATCGGAAGAGTCGGCCATCTTTGCGTTCAAGGCGGCCTACTCGTATATCACGAACATCGACACGAGAAATTTTCTTATCCAGCAACAGATGGGGCAAAACGTCATCCATATTCGTGACGCCGTGGGCCCCAGCCTGACGCCTACGAAAGCCCTGCTTGCCTATTCCGACGAAGGCACCCGTGACATTCACGAAAAATATCTTGGCTGCGAGTGTCACTTCGATCAAGAAGCGAGTGAGATTCACTACCCCAAGGAAATTCTCGATCAATCTCCTTTGTTGGGAAATCAGCTTTCCATCAAGTTGCTTCAGGAGACCTGCAACCAACTCCTGGGCCAAACCAAGATGTCGTCTGGCATCACGGGGGAGGTCTATCAAATCCTGATGATGTCGCCGAACAGCTTTCCCAGCATGGAAGCCGTCGCCAATACGCTCTGCATCACCACCCGCACCCTGCGCAGAAAGCTGGACGCAGAAATGACGAGCTACAGGGAAATCCTCGATGACGCCCGCAGCGCTCTGGCAACCGAGTATCTGCTGGCAACGAAAATGAGTACGGACGACATCGCAGCAAGACTGGGATTCAGCGACAGCGCAAACTTCCGAAGAGCGTTCAAGCGCTGGACAGGCAAATCGCCACACCAGTTCAGAAAGAGCGGATAGTCGGTGCCGCCAGACACCGAGTGGCACGTTCTGCCTTCCAACCTCTAGACCAAAGTCTTATCCCCCACCTTTGCCCCACATAGTTGGCACGAATTGCAAAAAGTGTGGCGTGATGCGTAAACCCAGCGAATCACTTTCCTCCTACCATGAACGGGCGAGCCTGGGAGCGAGTGGCCGCCTCTGAGCCAATTCACACCCTTTGCACAAAGGTTCACCAAATTACACACAGACTTATCCACAGGCTGCCGTAACGACCCAAAGCCTCTCACAACAACCACAAGGGCAGACAATGACAACGACACGCCAAGGCTGCACAAGGGCTGCCCAATGAGCGCACCGCAAGACGACCTGACGCCGCTGTTCCACGACACCATCCGCCGCTTTCTCGAGCAGGAAGTAGCGCCCCACTACGAGGCGTGGGAAGAAGCCGGCGAGATGCCGCGTTCGCTGTGGCAGCAGCTCGGCGAGGCCGGCCTGCTGGGCATCGATCTGCCGGAGGAGCTGGGCGGTAGCGGCGCCGACTTCGCCATTACCCAACTGGCGCTGGAGGAGATCTCACGGCAGGGCTTCGGCGGGTTGGCCAGTGCCTACAACATCCACGCCAACATCGTCATGCCCTACCTGCTGCACATCGGCACGCCGGCCCAGCGCGAGCGCTGGCTGCCGGCCATGGCCAGCGGCGAGACCATCGGCGCCATTGCCATGACCGAGCCCGGCGCGGGCAGCGACCTGGCCGCAATGAAGACCCGCGCCAGCCGGACCGAAACGGGCTGGCGGCTCGACGGCAGCAAGCTGTTCATCACCAACGGCCAGGTGGCCGATCTGGTAATCGTCTGCGCCAAGACCGACCCCGCCGCCGGCGCCCGCGGCGTCTCGCTGTTCCTGGTTGATACCACCCTTGCCGGCTTCTCCCGCGGCCAGCCGATCAAGAAGATCGGCCAGCACGCCAGCGATACCGCCGAGCTGTTCTTCGACGACCTGCGCCTGCCGGAAGACGCCCTCCTTGGCGAGGCGGGCGCCGGCTTCGCCTATCTGATGCAGGAGCTGCCCCGCGAACGCCTCGGCGTGGCAGCCCAGGCGCTGGGCGCCATGGAGGGCGCGCTGGCGCTGACCCTCGACTACGTGCGCGAGCGCCGCGCCTTCGGCCGCGCCGTGGCCGAGTTCCAGAACACCCGCTTCACCCTGGCCGAGGTGCGCGCGCAGATCGACATGGGCCGCGCCTACTTCGAACAGTGCGTGGCGAAGTACCGCCAGGGGGAGATGAGCGGTACCGACGCCGCCATTCTCAAGCTCCAGCTCAGCGAGATGCAGTGCCGCACCATCGATGCCTGCCTGCAGTTGTTCGGCGGCTACGGCTATACCCGCGAATACCCGATTTCACGCTTCTACCTGGATGCCCGCGTGCAGACCCTATACGCCGGCACCTCGGAAATCATGAAGGAAGTGATCGCCCGCTCGCTGCTCGGCAGGAGCGACACGGCCTGACCGCTTGCCCAGGCAATCCAAGAAGGGCAATTCAAGGTACACAGGAGAGTTTCATGCGTCTCGATTCCGTCGTCATTCTCGACAGCGCCCGCACCGCCATCGGCAGCTTCGGCGGCAGTCTGGCCGGGCTCGCTCCCCATGAGCTGGGCACCATCACCGCCCGCGAGGCGCTGGCCCGCGCCGGCATCGAGGCCGGCGCCATCGACCACGCCGTCTACGGCCATATCATCACCACCGGGCCGCAGGACGCCTACCTGGCGCGCCACATTGCCCTGGATGCTGGCGTGCCCGAGGGTGCAGCGGCGTTCAACGTCAACCGCCTGTGCGGCTCAGGCGTGCAGGCGATTCTCTCAGCTGCCCAGCAGATCGTGCTCGGCGACAGCCGTCTGGCACTGGCCGGCGGCGCCGAGTCGATGAGCCGAGGTGCCTACCTGCTGCCGCCCCAGGCTCGCAACGGCCTGCGCATGGGCCACGCTAGCGTCACCGACCTGACCCTGGGCGTGCTCAGCGACCCCTTCGGCAGCGGCCACATGGGCGTGACCGCCGAGAACATCGCCAAGCGCTGCGGGCTCGAGCGCGAGGAGATCGACCGTTTCGCTCTGGAGAGTCACCACAAGGCCGCCCGCGCCATCGCCGAGGGCCGCTTCGAGAGCCAGATCGTGCCAGTCACGGTGCGCGAGGGAAAAAACGAGCGCCAGTTCGTGCACGACGAGCACGTGCGCGACGGTGTCACGCTGGAGGATCTCGCCCGACTCAAGCCCGCCTTCGCCAAGGAGGGCGTGGTCACCGCCGGCAACGCCTCGGGCATCAACGACGGCGCCGCCAGCCTGGTGCTGGCCCACGCCGACGAGGCCGAACGCCGCGGTCTTGCGCCACGCGCGCGGCTGGTCTGTGCCAGCACCGCCGGGGTCGAACCCGGGCTGATGGGTCTGGGGCCGATTCCCGCCGTGCGCCGCTGCCTCGACGAGGCAGGGCTCTCCATCGCCGACATTGACGTGATCGAATCCAATGAGGCCTTTGCCGCCCAGGCCATGGCGGTAGCACGCGAGCTCGACTTCCCCGCCGAGCGACTCAACCCCAACGGCGGTGCTGTGGGGCTGGGGCATCCCGTCGGCGCCACCGGCGCGATCCTGACCATCAAGGCGCTGGCCGAACTGGAGCGTACCGGAGGCCGCTATGGGCTGATCACGCTGTGTATCGGCGGCGGCCAGGGCATCGCGCTGTTGCTGGAGAAGTAGGAGGTGTGAGCTGAGAGGGCATCCTTTCCGGTTCCCGAACACTGTGCGATTCTCTATCAGGCTTATAGCCCATATTGCGTTGCAGCACAGATGGTTACTGAAAGAAGTAATAAACTGGAAGAAGCAATAACCTGGAAGAAAGTAATAAGAAAGGTCCTGAGTCGCTGTGTTGGCGTAGCGCTTGCGCAGCAGCCAGGCCCCTCATGAGAGGCCATTCATGTCGAACGTTCAGTATTACGATAACAAACCCTGGATGAGCCATTACCTTGCCGTCCAGCCTGACACCGGTGAAGCCACCGCCAGCCATCACCTTCACGACAACCTGCCGGCGCTCCTTCAGGCGGCCGGGCAGACCTACAGCCAACAGCTCGCCTTCACCACCTGCATGCCCAACGGCATGAACGGCCGCCTGACCTACGCCGAAGTGGAAGAGATGTCGGACGCCTTCGCCGTTTACCTGCGCGAATGTCTCCAATTGGAAGCCGGCGCCCGCGTGGCCGTGCAGATGCCCAACTGCCTGACGCTGCCGGTGGTGGCCTTCGGCATCCTCAAGGCCGGCTGCATCCTGGTGAACGTCAATCCGCTCTACACCAAACGGGAGATGGCACACCAGTTCAACGACAGTGGTGCCCAGGTGCTGGTGATCGTCGACATGTTCGTCGACAAGCTGGAGGCGATCCTCGAGCAGACCGGGATCAAGCAGGTCGTGGTCACCTCCGTAGCCCAGTGGTTCCCGCCCATGGTGAAAGGGGTCTTGCAGTTGGTGCTCAAGTACTGGAACCGGGTGATTCCCAAGCACCGGCTGAGCGTTCACACCATCGATCAGGCCCTGTCAAAGGGGCGCCAGGTGAAAGCCGACACCGGTGTCGATGTCCGCCAGTACTGGCAGCATCTGTCCCGCACGGATACCGCCCTGCTGCAATACACGGGGGGCACCACCGGGGTCAGCAAGGGCGCCGAGCTGACCCACGGCAACCTGATCAGCAACCTGGAGCAGGTCGACTCGGTGGCCGGCAGTCACATCGAGCCGGGCAAGGAGTGCATCCTGACGGCGCTGCCGATCTACCACATCTTCGCCTTCACCGTTAACCTGCTGGCCTTCTACCACAAGGGGGCGCACAACGTTCTGGTGCCCAGCCCACGCCCGATTCAGAACTGCCAGCGCGCCTTCGACAATTACGACATCTCCTGGATCTCGGGAGTCAACACCCTCTACAACGCCCTGCTGAACGAGGAGTGGTTCACCGTCTATCCGCCCCGCTCCATGAAGGTGGCACTGGCCGGCGGCACCTCTCTGCACAAGTCGGTGGCCGAACGCTGGCGCAACGTGGTGGGCAGCCCCATCACCGAGGGCTACGGCCTGACGGAAACCTCCCCCGTGATCTGCTTCAACCCCATCGGCAAGGAGCTCACCGACTCCATCGGCATTCCCGCGCCGGAAACCGACGTGCGCATCGTCGACGATCAGGGCGAGCCGGTGGCGGTGGGTGAGCCGGGCGAAATCATCGTGCGCGGGCCGCAGGTGATGAAGGGCTACTGGAACCGCCCTGAGGAGACCGCCAACGCCCTCAAGGACGGCTGGTTCTACACCGGCGATATCGCCGTGATGAGCGAAGACGGCCACTTCCGTATCGTCGACCGCAAGAAGGACATGATTCTGGTCAGCGGCTTCAACGTCTACCCCAATGAGGTCGAGGACTGCATCGCCCGCATCCCCCAGGTGCAGGAGTCGGCGGTGATCGGCGTTGCCGACGCCCAGTCCGGAGAGGCCGTGCATGCCTATGTGGTGCTGCGCGAAGAGGGCATCAGCGAGAAGGATGTCATCGCCCACTGCAAGCAGGAGCTGGCCGGCTACAAGGTGCCGAAAAAGGTGGTGTTCTGGGACGAACTGCCCAAGACCCCCGTCGGCAAGGTACTGCGCAAGGAAGTGCGAACCGCAGCCACAGGCGGTTGACCTCATTGACCGCGTACCGGGTTCGATAACAACGACTCAATAACCATTCAATAACAACGAGACGCTGGAGCATAACGAATGCTGAGCCCACTGGAAGAGACCCTGCTCTCCCTCATGATGGTGATCATCATGTTCGGCATGGGGTCGTCGCTGACCTTCAAGGACTTCAGGCTGGCCATGCGCCACCCGCAGGCCGTCGGTGTGGGGTTCGCCTCGCAGTACATGCTGATGCCGCTGATCGCCTTCCTGCTGTCGCGGGTGCTGAACCTGACCCCAGAGCAAACGGTGGGCCTGATACTGGTGGGCTGCATGCCCGGCGGCACCACCTCCAACATCTTCGCCTACTTCTCGAAAAGCCTGCTCAGCCTGAGCATCATGATGACCATCTGCTCCACCCTGGCCGGTTTCATCATGGTGCCGCTGCTGATGGAGCTCTACACCCAGGGCATCGACGACGCCTTCCGCATTCCGCCGGATCAGATCGCCCGGCTGCTCTTCGTGCTGCTGATCCCCACCCTGATCGGCATGTGGCTGCGGCGCAGGAACTCCAACGTCGGCGCCGTCATCGAGCTGATGGGGGGCATCCTCGGCGCCATCGTCATCCTCTTCCTGGTGGTCACCTGGGTGCCCAGGAACTGGCGCCTGCTGGTCGAGACCGGTTGGGAGGTCTATGCCGCGGTCATCCTGATCGGTCTGATCGGCTTCGCCTTCGGCTACCTGTTCTCCCGCTCGCTGCGGCTGAATCCGCAGAAGGCCAGAACGGTGTCGCTGGAAACCGGCATTCAGAACGGTCCGTTGGCGGCGCTGATCGTGATCATGACCTTCGCCGACGAAACCCAGCAGCTGATCCTGCTGATTCCGGTGATGTACTCGCTGTTCATCGTCATCAACTCCACCATCGCCACGCTCTTCTATCGCCGCATGACCCGGCGCGAGGAGCTGGCACGGGACCAGGCCAAAGTCGAGCCGGCCTGACGGCGCAAGTTCAGGCGCTCTGGGGCAACCTTGTACTCGCCCGCCGGTAGGCGGCGGGCGAGTTGCCCGTCCAGCCCTTGAAGGCGCGGCTGAAGCAGGCCAGGTCCTGAAAACCCAGCTCGTCGGCGATGGCCAGCAGCGGCCGCTCGCTGCGGGTCAGGGCCTGGATGGCGAAGTCGCGCCGAAACTCGTCCTTCACTGCCTGGAAGTGGGTGCCTTCGGCGGCCAGCCGCCGCGACAGCGTACGCACCGACATGTGCAGCGCCCGGGCCACGTCATGCACCGAGCCCGAGGTGGCGAGATGGCGCGCCAGGTGCTCGCGCACCCGATGCGACACCACGCGATCCTCGAAGGAGACGTAGAACCAGTCGGCCGGTGCCCGGCGCAGGAAGGCGCCCAGGTGCTTCTTGGTCTGGCGGATCGGCAGCTCGAGCAGGGCGGCGTCGAAGTAGATGGCGGTCTGCTCGCGCTCGAAACTCACCTTGCCCGGATAGAAGTAGAGATAGTCGGCGCTGTGGGGCGGCTGGGCGTAGGCGCACTCCATCATCACCGGCGGGATCTTGCTTGCGATCAGCCACGAACAGATACCGTGGAACAGCTTGAGCATCAGCTCGTGCACCAGGATACGGCTGCCTGTCGGCGGCCGATGTTCCACCAGCGCCACCCGCGCCAGCCCGTCCTCGACGCGATACTCATAGCCGAAGTCGTCCAGCACGATGCGGAAGAACAGCGTGTAGCGATGCAGCGCCACCTTCAGCGTGGGCGCCTCCAGCACGCTCAGGCACAGCAGCTTGAGCGTACCGCTGCGCAGCGGCCGGGCGAAGAAACCCGGTGTCTCGTCGTCGCAGGCGTTGACCAGTAGCCGGTAGAGCGTGGCGAACTGCTCCACCGTCACCCGTCCGTGGGGCGCGCTGAGCAGGAACGGCGAGATGCCCGCGCGAACGAGATAGCCCTCGCGGGCCGCCTCGCTTTCGGGCACCCCGCGGAACAGCTCGTTGACGAAATGCATGGATACCGTGACGGTCACGCTCGCCTCCCTCCTGCTTCGGCCTGGCGACATCGGGCCGCGAGCTCATGGTAAGTTACTTGCTGCCTTGGTTGGATACTCTGCAACCATGGCATCATCGCCGCAACGTCGACGGGAGCCGCCATGCTCGAATTTCGCCAGGTTTACAAGACCTACGCCACGCCCCAAGGGCCGCTTGCGGTGCTGGTGGGCGTCGACCTCGAGCTGCGCGGCGGCGAGAGCCTGGCGCTGATGGGCGAGTCCGGCAGCGGCAAGTCGACCCTACTGCACCTGGCGGCGGGTCTCGATCTGCCGGACAGCGGCGAGGTGCTCCTTGCCGACCGCTCGATCTCCGCGCTGGACGAACCGGCCCGCGCCCGCCTGCGCCGCGATACCCTGGGCCTGGTATTCCAGCAGTTCCACCTGGTGCCGAGCCTGAACGTGCTCGACAACCTGCGCCTGCAGGCGCGGCTGGCTGGGCGTGAAACGCCCGAGTGGTCGGCACATCTGATGCAGCGATTGGGACTTGCCGGCCTGGAACGGCGCTACCCCGAGCAGCTCTCCGGCGGCCAGCAGCAGCGCCTGGCCATCGGTCGGGCGCTGGCGCCGCGCCCCGCCCTGCTGCTGGCCGACGAACCCACCGGTAACCTCGACGAGACCACCGCCGGCGAGGTGCTGGCCCTGCTGCTGGAATTGGTGCGCGAGGCCGGCAGCGCGCTGCTGATGGTGACCCACAGCGCCCAGGTGGCAGCACCGCTGGACCGCTGCCTACGCCTCACCCACGGCCGGCTGGGCTGACGAGCTTCTCAACCGAGCACGGCTGACAACAAGAAAGCTCCCAACAGGCTGACCAGCAGCATCGGTATCGACCAGGCATGGAAGGCCACCCAGAGCCCCTGCTGGCGGCTGAGTCGCAGAGCGATCAGATTGGCAAGCGAGCCGATGGCAAGACCGAAGCCGCCGACGTTGACGCCCCAGGCCAGCCAGTACCACTGCTCGGAGAAGGGTGCCAGGAAGATGGCCGCCGGCACGTTGGAGATCAGCTGCGAGAGCAGCGCCGCCCCGGTGACCTCGCCGCCGGGCAGGGCAATGAGTCCATCAGCCACCTTCATCATGAAGGGCAGTTGGGCGAGCAGGCCCAGGTCGATGAACATCAGGATGAAGATGGCCAGGATCAGCCAGTCCACTCCCAGCAGCACCCGCCGCCAGCAAAGCAGGAACAGTGCCAGCACCCCGGCAAGCGCCGGCAACGTCAGCCCGAACTCCACCAGCAACAGAAACACCGGGTAGCAGAGCAGCGAGACGCGAAACAGCCGGGAGTGAACGGGTGTGCGCGTCATGTCCAGATTTACGTCCACTCGACGGCCGGGAAAGGCAACGGCGGTCAGCAGCAGCAGGACCCCGAGCATCCAGCCGGCGATGGGCAGCATGGCCACGAGGAAGGTAATGAAGCTGTCGCCCGACAGCTGCCACAGAAAGAGATTCTGCGGATTGCCGATGGGGCTGACCGCCGAGCCAGCGTTCACCGCCAGCGCTTCGAAGATGATCAGGCGACCGATGGGCAGCCGCGCCATGTTGCCGAGACTGACGGTCAACGGCACGACGATGAAGAGCGCCACGTCGTTGGTGATCACGGCAGACAGCAGTGCCGCGAAGAGCACCATGGCCAGGGCCAGCCGGCGTTCGCTGTGCATGTGCACCAGCAGCCAACGCCCGGCCTGCGCTAGCGCGCCGCTGTCTTCCAGCCCGCGGCTCAACACCATCAGGCCGGCCAGGATGGCGATGGTATGCCACTCGACCAGTTGGGGCAGCAGGCGCCACTTCTCCGGCATCATGGCGATCAAGGCCAGAAACGCCAGCACCAATGCCAGCAGCATCAGGTCCTCGGAAAGGCGGGAGTATACGTAACGCAGCAGTCTCAAGGTTCAACACGCCTATATCGATAGTGGGTCATTGTCCGGCCTGGGCTCGTGCTGCCCGTTGGCCTCGAGAATCGCCTTCACCAGCGGTATGCACTCGGCACATTTCGGTTTGCACTCCAGGCGGCAAAAGCAGGCGCGAACACTATTGGCGCCTTGGCTGCAGGCAGCCTGGAAATCTTCTGCGCTGAGATTGTGGCAGCTGCAATAGGCTTTTTCGCTCATTTGCCGACCTGCTCACGCTGCAAGTGCGGAATCAGCGAGCGCACCAGCGCCGGGTAGGCCTCCTGCCAGCGCGTGTAGACACGGCCGACATTGCCCAGGGGCTTGGAGAGCAAGCGCAGGTTGATGACCAGCGCACTCGACTCGGCCAGGGTGATATCGGAAAGCGACGGCCCTACCCCCAGCCACATCGCCAGTAAGGCGAAGCCGGCAAACGACACCCAGAGCACCACATCGCTGGCGTTCTCGGCAAACCACTTGCACACGTGCATGTTGAGAACGGCGAGATAATAGCGCTCCTGATGACCGTAGAGAGACTGCTTGTCGCGCTTCCCTGCCGTCTCCGCAATGCCCGACTGAGTGTCGAGGATCTGTTGGCTAGTATGGCGAATACGGCGGCCGAAGAACCACACGAACAGCAGCGTAGGTACCATGCTGAGCACCAGCACCGGCACCCAGTGCGCACCCAACGACAGCTGCCACAGAAGCACCGAGCTGGTGACGGTGATGATGGTCCAGATGTCCTTGTAGATGACCTGGAACCCCTTCTTCGCCACATCGCTGCCGAACAGCACGTGCGCGACGTCCTGCGAGACGTTGCCGAGGGTGTGTCGCTCGAGGTAGCTGCGCTGCATGACGATGATGAGTCGGGTCTCGAGCAGCTTGCTGAGTATCGACTCGGCGAAGTCGGCCAGGATCAGACCGGCGGTAATGGCCAGAAAGAGAGGCAGGAATTCCGGCAGCAAGGCCCAGGGGTCGACCTCGCCCTGCTCGATGCGCTGCACGGTGCTTTTGCTCAGCCAGGCAAAGGCGGGAGAGAGGGCGGCAGCCAATGCCGCCGCCCCCAAGAGGCAAAGCAGGGTCCAGCGCAGCCGCAACAGCACCCGCGCCATCTCCCTGAGCAGTAGCTTCCAGGCACGGTACTTCAGCTCGGAAGACACCGGCATCTCCGCCTGGGTCATCATGGCAGCGCGAGGATCACGCAGCGGTCGGTGATCAGGCGCGGCGCCATGCCAGTGACGCTCTTGACTGCGGGCAGCCAAGCCTCGAGCGCAGCCCACCTGGGCGCCTCAGTAGCCTCCTCGAGCACCCAGCCGTTGGCCTGATCCCACACCAGCAGCCCTCGCTCTGAGGCAAAGGCCTCTTTCAGCCGCTCTGCCCCATCCGGATGAGCAATCGGATTCACCGACCGAGCGGTCACCTCGAACAGCTGACCGCCGCTGAGCACCCAGAGGGTCTTGCCCGTGGCAAGCAGCGGTTGGCAGGGAGCCTGGAACATCGCCTTGACTTCGCCCCGGCCAGTGCTCGAATCCACCAGCAGCAGGCGTCCGTCCACCATGCCGACCCAGAGACCGCTGCCCTCGGCAAGCAGGGCGTGCACCGTGGCATCGCCGACGGCCTCGATCCAGGTGAGCTCCTTGGGTCGATCCGCCGCCGAGAGGAAGAGCCCAGCCTTGGAGCCCAGCGCCAGGCGATCGCCGACGAAGGCAAGGTCGGTCAGCTCGGCGAAGTGGGGTTGGGGGGTCAGCTTGACGTGCCGCCAGGAGGCGCCGTTGTCCCAGGAGCTGAACAGGCCGCGCTGAGTCGCCATGTACCAGGCGCCGTCCGCTGAGCATGCCAGCCCCTCGGCATCCAGCGCCGCCCACTCGGCCGCAGCCGGCTGCCAGTGGCCGCCGCCGTCGTCGGAATAGAAGGTGCCGAAGGTGGCGGTCGCCAGGATACGCCCCTCGTCCAGGCTCCACAGTCGCTTGATCTTGGCGGCCGAGGGCGGCACGGCATGACCGGCGAACACGTCGTGTACCCGCCCGCCGCCCAGCTCGACCAGAAAGGCGCCGGTGATTCCGGCCACCAGGGCCCGCCCTCCCGGCATCAGAATAAGCTGCTCGGCCTCGGCAAACCGCGGCTCCTCCAGCTCGACGCTGGTGCCGTTGACGAATTCACACACCAGCTTGTTGCCCACCACCCAGGCACGCGCCGCCTCGCTTTCACCAGCGGCGCTGAAGGGGCGTTTCTGATGGCGTATCGGGCTGCCGGTGCGCCAGAGCCCGCGCCAACGTGTGAGGTAGCCGTCCTTCCAGGCTGCGAGGATGCCGTCGTGGTAGCCGGTTTCCAACTCCAGCATCCAGCTTTCGCCGTGGTCGGTGGATACCAGCAGCGCCGGGCGCGCCTTGTTGCCCTGCTTCTTGCAGTAGGCCAGCAGGCGGCCCCGTTCGGCGGCCAGGCCGATGATCTCGGTGTGGCCCTGGCCATAGCAATGGCGCCAGCCATCCGCCTCCAGCCGGTAGAGGCCGCGCTTGCCGCCGGCCACAGTCGCCCCCTCGCTGCACAACAGAGCCTTCGCCTCGTCACGGGGCAAGGACGGCAGGCGCTGCTGCAGGCCGCCGTCGACGTCGGTTCTGGCAAGCACCTGACCCTCGGCACCGCTGGCGCCGACCAGCAGCCCTGCCTCGCTCGCCGCCAGTACGCTGATGCGCAGCCCCTGCCATTCCGGGATGGCCTCGAGCTTGGCGTCGCGCAGCCGATAGAGGCCGGCAGCGCTGCCAAGCCAGATATCGCTCCCCTGCTGTACGGCCGCCTTCACTTCCGGCCGACGGTAGGCATCGAGTTGATCCACGCGGCTCATGGAATGAGCTCCTTTTCTGCGGTATGGCCTGCGGTTTCGAGACATGGCAGCGAAACGGTTCGCAGCTGTCGCCGGTCGGTGGTGAGTGCGCTGCGACCATCGGCGCGGATGCAGGCGTGGCGCACGCCTGCCGGCCAGTCGGACAGCGCCTGTAGCGGTTCCTCGCCGCCGTGCCAGCGCCAGGCGCTGCGCTCGTTCCAGACCAGCAGACGCTGCTGCGAGTCGCTTGCGATGTGGTAATCGCCGGCCTGCGGCTGGGGCATCATCTCTTCGAGCACGACAGGGCCCTCGCCTGCACACGCAAGGCGGAACAGCCGCTCGCCGCTGGCGATCAGACAAGCGCTGAGCGTTCCACCGATCTGGGACTCGAACACCGGCACCTGGCCCGGCGCGGTCAGCGGCTGGGCTTGCTCCTCGACAGGGTCATAGCGCCACAGCCGGTCCTGGCCCGCCCCGTGGGTACCCACCAGCAGCAGCTGCCGCTCGTCATCGGTGAACAGCGCTTCGATGGCCTGCTCGCCAAACGCCGCGACCCGGGCGATGCGCTCGGGTGACGCCAGCGGGGCGACCAGCAGGCCGGTCTTGGTAGCGATGAAGAGCTGCCCGCCGACGACCGCCAGGCCGCCGCGCAGTTCGCAGTAGTGAGGCAGCTCGGCCAGCTTGAATTTCACGTAGCGCCAGCGCCTGCCGTTGTCGTCGCTGACGAACAGGGCGCGCTGACAGCCCAGCCACCAGCGGCCATCGTCGCTGCGCATCAGGTGCTCGGCATCCAGCACCGCCCACTCGGCGTCGGCAGCCTGCCAGGTTTGCCCCTCGTCGTCAGAGCGGAAGGTGCCATAGGTAGCAGTGGCCAGCAGCACCCCGTCGTCCAGCTCGAAGATGCGCTTGAGCTTGCCCAGCCCGGCAGGCCCTGCGGCTTCGCCGAAAAGATCGGTTACCCGGCCATGGCCGGGCTCGACCAGATAGGCTCCCTGCACGCCGGCGACCAGGAAGACATTGCCCTGCTCCAGCGGCAGCAGCCGCTCGGCTTCGGCGAGCAGCGGGTGTTCGAAGGCAACGCGGGCGTGGCCCTCCTGCTGGTATTCCAGCTTGTTGCCGTCCAGAACCGCCCAGCGGTCGCCGGCCAGGAAGCCTGCGGTCAGCGGGTGCTTCTTGTAGCCGCTGGTGGTGTAGCGCTCTCGGCACCCCTTCCAGCGAGTGATCAATCGCCGCTCATCGGCGGCGAGGATGAGATCCTGATAGTCGCCCAGCGACTCGACGTGCCAGCTCACCCCAGCGTCATGGGTCTCGATCAGCGCCGGCTTGGCAGCCGCTCCCAGCTTCTTAACCGAGGCACGGATGTGCTCGGCCTGCTGGCTGGAGACCCACAGCACCTCGCCCCAGCCGGCAGAGTCACGGAACAGGCACTGCCAGTCGCTTGCCTGGGCGGTGTCGGCCAAAGGCAGCCGGTATAGGCCGCGCTTGGTGCCAACCAGCAGGTGCTCGGCCTGGGCATGCAGGCACTTGATCTTCTCGCCCGCCGGACGCGGCAGCTCGCGCCGGGGCTGCCACTGGCTGTCGCACAGGTGAAGGGTCTGGCCACTGTCGTCCTCCAGCAGCACCAGATAGCCCTCCGCTGCGGCAGCGACCTGCTGCACCGGACGGCCACGCCAGGCGGGCACTTCTCTCAGCTGCCTGTCATGCAACTCGTACAATCCGGTCTCGGCGGCAAGATAGATGCCCGTCGCTCCGGCAAGCACCCCCTTGACCTGGGGTCGCTCGAACGCCGCCAGCTCTCTGCTCATGTCACTGATCTCCTGGGTATGACCATACGGGCGGACAGCGGGGCGTCCCTGCCCCGGATGTCGCTGGACATCCGGCCCTTGCCGCAGCCGCCGCCATCGGCGTCTTACTGCTTGTTGCGACCGTCGAGTTCCAGCTTGCGGCTGCTGATGTTGCCGTTCTGGTCGATGGTGTGCAGGTGCACGTACTCGCGATGATCCTTGTCGTCGTGCTTGATCTTGATCTTGCGGATGCGCTGCGGCGCTTCGACTTTCACCGCGGCACGCCCGGACTCCGGCAGCACCTCGATGACGCGATCGAACACCGCGGGCTCGGACCCACCCAGCAGCTTGCGGGTGGTCTCGTCGTAGATGACGTCGTAAACCTTGCCGTCGCGCAGGTAGTTCACGCTGGTCTCGACCACGCCATGGGCATGGGCGGTCACGATTTCGAGAATCTGTGCGCCTTCGACGAACCCCGACAGGGCCTGGCGGGTCTCCTCGGGCAGCGAACCGAAATCGTTTACTACGCGCTCTTGTTCAGCCATCGTCATCGTCATTGACTCCTTGGGTTTCTTCTTTGAATGAAGCGCCCGTGCGGGCGCATGGCTTTCTCGCCAGCGAGAAAAGGGTTAGAAACGAGCCTCGATGCCCAGCCACAGCGTTCGGGGGATACTCACCGTGCGGTATTCCGTGTGGCTGAGCTCGCCATCCTGATCGAAGAAGGCCTTCGGTCCGGACTCCTGCTCATTGAAGAGATTGCTCGCTTCGAAGCGCACGCGAGTGGTGGGTGAAATCGGATAGCTGCCGGTTAGATCCACCGTGGTCAGCGAATCGAAACGCTTGCGGCTGAACTCGTCCTCTTCCGTGCGCTTGCCGTTATGGCTGGCTGCCAGCGAGAGCTGCATGCCCGAGCGCGGGCTGATCCAGTCGATGCCGGCCGCCACCAGATAGTCCGGCTCGCCGAAGAAGGGCACCTCACGCCCGCTCTGCAGGCGCATGCTGCCGTCGAAGAGGGTCTGGTTGCTCCAGAGGTGCACCCCTTCGAGAAGATCGATGCCCGTCAGCCCCAGGTGGAGGCGTTGCTCCAGCTCCAGACCGCGCAGGGTTCCGCGCTCGATGTTCCTTGGCTGCACGACGTCGCGATTGCCCTCTTGCTCACCGGTGCGGGCGTTGACGATCAGGTCATCGATGTCCTTGTGAAAGAGCGTTGCGGCGAGGAAGGCATCCGGCGTCGACCAGACCAGGCCCAGATCGCTGTTGACGCTGATGGAAGAGGCAAGCTCGGGATTGCCGACGATGATCTCGCGACCCCTTTGCACGCGGGAGGGCGTGATCTGATCGAGTTGGGGTCGGTTCTGCGTGCGCGAAACGGCGCCGTGTAGAGTGAACTCCGGGCTTAGCTGCCAGGCGGCGTGCAGGCTGGGGCCGACATGAAGGTTGTCGCTGCCTTGATGGACGCTCCCCCCTTCACCATCGTTGCTGCGTGCAGTCAGGCGATAATCTTCGATACGAACGCCAGGCTCTACACGAAGCTGATCGTCGAAGAACAGGAACTGCTGGCGCAGCCAGCCGGCGAGATAGTCTTCCCGCAGGGAATACTCGTCGCCACTTCCCGGCTCCCTGGCTTCGCCGTTTTCGATGACCGTCTTGGTTCCATCGCGCTCGTTGCGACGAGCCTGTACACCGAACTCCGCCTTGCCCAGGCCGGCAGCGTCCCATGAATAGGACAGCGCACTGCGAAGCTCCAGCATATCGTCGGTGAGTTCATCGTTGGTCCGGGTCACGGACTGATCACGCAAATCACCGTTGGCGTGGTAGCGCAACCGTACTTCATCCATGCTGCCATTCTGGTCGCTGCGGAAGGCCGACACTCTCCCTTCGGTCTGCCATTGCTCGCCGAGTTCGTGCTCCCAGCGGAAGTTACCGCCGTAAGTCCGCGTGCTGTCCTCTCCCGAACGAAAACGGTTGTCCTGGCGTCCGTTGGCCTCGGTGGTGCGGCGCTCATCCTGGACGCTGAGAGACTCCGCCATCAGCAGGGGCTCGAGTTCGAGGTAGGTGCGATCCAAGGTCCAGCCGAACTTGGTGAAGGCGCTGACCCGGTTGACGTCCTTGCGGTCGCTCCTCTCGAACAGCTCGCGGAAGCTGCCGTCGGCGTTCTCCTCGACGGCTCGGTGAGCGCGCCGATGCGGCACGCCGTTGATATCCAGCCCGCCTAGCATGCTGAAGTCGTCAGTCACGGGTCCGCCGGCCCAGATACTGGCACGGCCGGCAAACATGCCCTCACCGTCTCCCTCATTGATCTGCCCGCCCATGACCTGGGCCCGGCCTTCGAATTGCTCGGGCGCACGCCGGTAGCGGATGGAGACACGACCGCCTATCCCGTCGTGCTCGATGTCGGCAGTCGGGTTGCGAATGACCCGAACCTCATCGACAAGACTGGTGGCCACCGTACCCAGCGACAGGTTGCGCCAGCGATTGCTGCCGGGGATGTTGACCCCATCCAGCTCGACGCGAGTGAACTCCTTGTCGAGCCCCCTGACCCTGACCTCCTGCTTCTCGGCCGGAGAGGTGGAGAACATGCCCGGCATGCGATCCAATGCCTTGCCAATATGCTCGTCGGGGAAGCGCTGCATTTGCTCGCTGCCAAGAATCAGGTCCGGACGCAGGGAGTGCAGCCGCTTCTCCTCGTTGGCGTGGATTTCTTCGTAGACATTCAGCCGATGGCCTTCGACGAGCACGGTGGAAAGCTCGACGACGTCGCTGCGCAATGCAGGACGCAAGATCACGCTATCAGGCCCGGTGAAGCGGTGGCTCAAACCACTGCCGGCCAGAATGGCTCGCAGCGCTTCGCTGACGGTGTAGTCGCCGCTCAGCCCCTGGCTGGTCTTGCCTTGGGTGAGATCAGGATCGAAGGTCAATGCCAGACCTGTCTGCCGCGCCAAGGCATTGAGCGCGGCGGTCATCGAGCCGGCAGGAATGTCGAAGTGCTGGCGTGCCTCGGATTGCATCTGGGTGCCGGCCTGCTGGGCCAGGGCCGGCTGGACCGTCGCCAGGCCAACGGTCGCCGTCATCGCGGCCGCCAGGCTCAGCAAGCTAGCGGGTCGCTTGGTAATGCGAGAGTGCATGGGCAGTGATCCTCTTGCAGGTTTTTTCCTGGTTCTATGGGTAAAGACGAACCAGACCCGAAGAGGGACAGTGCGAATGAGAATTTTTTCTTTCCGGTCGAGACGGACCGCGTGGGTCAGTACTGGCGAGTGACGCGAACGATGAACGGCGTGTAGCGATTCACCTGGATGGGCTGGCTGGCGGCCAAGGCGTTCAGGGCCCGGTCGAGATCGTCCAGCGGCAGAGTACCGGATACCCGCAGGCCAGCCAGCGCTGCCTCGTCATAGCTCAGCAGCCCTCGCTGGTAGCGGCTCAGGGTGTGCAAAACTTGGGTGAGTGGCTGGTCATCCACTTCCAGTTGCCCCCGAACCCAGGAGGCCTCGGCGTCGGCATCCACGCTTTCGACAGGGCCGAGCTCATGCTGGCTGGCCCGTGCCCGCTGGTTGCGCTCCAGACGCACACACTCCTCGACGACGCGCCGGCACAGCTCCACGCGAGACTCCTGGATCGTCACGCTGAGGAAGGTTTGCCCTGCGCTCTCTAGCCGCTGCGCCGTAAACTGGGTGCCCAGAGCCCTAGCGCGGCCTTCAGGCGTGACCACATCCAGAGGGCGTTCGCTATCCGGCGCAACCGTGACTTGCAGCTCGCCGCCACGCAGGTGAATGACGCGGCGATCGTCGCGATAGTCGATGTCCACCGCCGTACCCGTGTTCAACACCAGCTCGCTGCCATCGGCAAGAACGACATGCTTGCGCTCGCCCAGGACGGTGTAATGGTCGGCCAGGAGGTGCATCGGCGAGCCGAGCCCCGAGACCAGCCATCCCAAAGGCAGCAGGGTCAACAGCAATAGCGTCAACGCCGATGCACCCAGCCAGCACCGGCTTAGCCGACGCTCGTCACGAAAGGTCCGTTCCAGGGCCGCGCGGCTCCCAGGGCGAGCTGCGCATGAAAAACTCTGCCAGGTGGCGTCCATGGCCTGCCAGGCTTGCTGATGGTCGGGGTGGGCGGACAACCAATACTCGAAGGCATCGCTGTCGCCGGGAAGCGGCTCCTCCAGCCTTATGCGCCATTCCGCCGCTGCTTGCAGAGCAAGCTCATAGCGCTCGGCATCGGCGTCGGGCAAAGCGGAATGGCAAAGATCTCGAGGCGGCCGACTCATGGCAAGGCAGGGCAGTGAGCGGCTGAGGATGGAGAATGCAGGGCCTTGTGGCAGTGCAGCAGGGCCTGGGCCATGTACTTCTTGACCATACTGATGGAGACGCCCAGTTCATCGGCAATCTCCCCCTGGGCCATGCCGTCCAGCCGGCTCATCAGAAAAGCGCGACGGGGCTTGTCCGGCAACTCCTGGACCAACCGGGCCACCCACTCAAGAAGGTCCAGCCACTCGTTGACCTCTTCTGCGGAAGGCGCATGCAGATGTTCCTGGGCGAATGCCGTCTGAACCTCTAGCCAGGCCTGCTCCAGCCGCGCCCGGCGACTGTCATCGATGATCAGGCGAGTCGCGATACGGGTGAGAAACGCACGGGGTTGATCGAGCTTTTCTACGGGTGGGCGCACCAGCACGCGGAGAAAACTCTCCTGGGCAAAGTCCGCCGCCCGCTCTGGGCAGCCAATGCGACGATGCAACCAGCCTTGCAACCAGCCATGATGGTCATGGTAGAAGCTCTCGATAGAATAGGCGGTGCGCGGGCTGGCCATGGAAGACCCCAGATGAAAAAGATTGTGATAATTATTCGCATTCTATTGCGGCGCCAGCCGCGAATCAAGATCGTGTCTCACAGCAAAAACGGCGCTTGAATGCTGACTGCCCTTGCCACCCTGCTCTCCCACTACAAGCGCCACCCCGGCCAGCTCGCCATGCTGCTGCTCGGGCTGTGGGTCGCCAGCGCCCTGTGGAGCGGCGTGCAGGCGATCAACGCCTCGGCCCGCGACAGCTACGCCCGCGCCGAGGCGCTGTTCACCACCGGGCTCGACCGCCTGGAGCGCCGCGACGACGAGCCGCTGACCCGCGACGACTACCTGCGCCTGCGCCGCGCCGGCCTGCCCGTCTCACCGCTGCTGGAGGGCACACTGGAGGCGCCAGACGGCACCCGGCTGACGGTGATCGGCATCGAGCCCTTCACCCTGCCCGGCGACAGCGACTTCGCCGCGGCAGGCTCAGCCGGAGAGCTCACCGAATTTCTCACCCCGCCGTGGCAGACCCGTGTCGCCCCGGATACCCTGCCGGCGCTGGGCCTGAGCCACCGCGAGGCCCCCGGCGCCGAGCCGCGTCTGGCCGAGGCCCAGTTGCCGCCGCTGACTCTGGCCCCCATGCTGCCACCCGATACCCTGGTGATGGACATCGCCGCCGCCGCGGCGCTGCTGGGCAGCGGCGAGCGAATCACCCGTCTGGTCGCCGCCCCCGAGGCGCTCGAACAGGCCCCGGAAGGGCTGGTACTGACCCGAGCGGCCACGCTGGTCTCGCCCGGCCAGCTGACCGAGAGCTTCCACCTCAATCTCACCGCCATGGCGCTGCTGGCCCTGGCGGTGGGGCTGTTCATCGTGCAGGCGGCGCTGGGCCTGGCTCTGGAGCAGCGCCTGGGGCTGCTGCGTACGCTGCGGGCGCTGGGTGTGTCGGGGCGCGGGCTGGTCGGCCTGCTCGCCTTGGAGCTGTTGCTGCTGGGCAGCATCGGCGCCCTGGCCGGCATCGTCAGCGGCGTGTGGCTTGCCCGGGTGCTGCAACCCGACGTGGCGGCCACCCTGGGCAGCCTGTACGGGGCCGACGTGGCGGTTGCCCTCAACCTGCCTTGGCACTACTGGCTCGGTGGGCTCGCCGTGACTCTGGGCGGGCTGCTGCTGGCCGGCAGCGGCGTACTATGGCGGGCGGCCCGCTTGAGCGTACTCGGGTTGGGTCAGGCCCAGGCCTGGCGTGCCGGCTTCCATCGCCAGCTGCGATTCATGGGCATGGCGGGTGGCATCGTGGCCTTGGTGGGCTTGGCGCTATGGGTGTGGCTCGCCTGGCAGCCGCCGGGCGAGGGGCTGCTGGCCGGCTTCGGTCTGGTCGCCGCGCTGCTGCTGGCCAGCGCCCTCTCGCGATAT
>NZ_BAEU01000041.1:0-3508 GCF_000246875.1 Halomonas sp. KM-1 | reverse complement strand
TAGCCATGACCATGACCATGACAACGGTCACGACCATGAGCACGGCGATTACGATCCACACGCCTGGCAGGACCTGGCCATGGGCAAGGTGTACGTCGGCAACATCCGCGACGGTCTGATCGAGGCAGACCCGGACAATGAAGCAGCCTATCGCGAGAATGCCGAGAACTACATCAACGAGCTGGCGGCAACCGACGCCGAAATCCGCGAGCTGATCGGCGAGATTCCCGCTTCCACCAGCGTGATCACCGGCCACGACTCCTTCGGCTATTTTGCCAATGCCTACGGCCTGCGCTTCCTCTCACCGGTGGGACTTTCCACCGAGGCCGAGCCCAGCGCCGCCGACATGGCACGGCTGATCGACGTGATTCGCGAGCAGAACGTGCGCGCCCTGTTCCACGAGAACATGACCAGCCCCGCGGTGATCAACCAGCTCGCCGAGGAAACCGGTCTCGAGGTCGCTGGCACGCTCTATGCCGACGCCCTGGCAGCCGAGGGCGAGGCCAGCACCTACCTTGGCATGATGCGCCACAACGCCCGTGTGCTACATGACGCCCTGGCGGATCATGACGGCCATGACCACGACCACGACCATGAGCACGGCCACGATCACGGCGATGACCATGATCACGGCGATAACGGCCACGACCATAGCCATAGCCATAGCCACTGAGGTTCATCCCAGTGCTGTCCACAGGGGGCGCCGGCGGCGCCCCTTTTCTTTGTTAGAATCTCAGCCCGCCATCACATTCGATGATGCGTCCGGTGAAGTAGTCGTTGTCGAAAACGAATGCCACGCTCTGGGCGATGTTGTCGGCCTCGCCCAGGCGTTTCAGCGGCACGGAGCCGGCAATTCGTTCGTACATGTCGGGGCGCATGGCGGCCGTCATGGGGGTCTCGATGAACCCCGGCGCCACCGTGCCCGTACGAATGCCGTACCGGGCCAGCTCCTTGCCCCAGGTCACCGTGAGCGCATGCACGCCCGCCTTGGCGGCGGCGTAGTTGCTCTGGCCCATGTTGCCCGCGCGGGAGATGCTCGAGATGTTGACGATCACGCCTCCTTGCCCTGCCTCGACCATTTGCGTCGCCGCTTCGCGGCCGCACAGGAAAACACCGGTCAGATTCACGTCGATCACTCGCTTCCACGACTCGAACGACATGCGCTTGGTGACGGCGCCAGCTTCCGCCTTGAGCAGCAGCGCGTCGTCGGTGATGCCGGCATTGTTGATACAACCCGCCACCGGCCCCAGCCGCTGGGCAATATCTGCAAACGTCTCGATTACCGATGCCTCATCGGCAACGTCCAGCGGAAAGGCATGGGCCGTGATGCCTTGCACCGTCAGCGCGGAGACCGCCTCATCCAGGATTTCTGCACTTTTGTCCAACAGCGCGACGCTTGCACCCTGGCTGCCGAGGCGCTGCGCCATGGCATAGCCGAGCCCACGAGCGCCACCCGTGATCGCAATGGTTTTGTCGTTGATTTTCATGTCATTCGTGACTCATCGTTATCTTAGAAGCCGACCTTGTCGGCGCCTTTCAGCTGCAGCATTTCGCGAGCCTCGTCGGGTGTCGCAATCTCCAAGGAGAGCCCTTCGAGGATCTTGCGCACCTTGGTCACCTGGCTGGCATTGCTCTCGGCCAGCTTGCCCGGCGCGAGCCACAGCGAGTCTTCGAGGCCGACCCGCACATGGCCACCCATGGCGGCGGACTGGGCGGCAATGCGCATCTGATGGCTGCCGGCGCCCAGCACGGACCACGCGTAGTCGCTTCCGAACAGGCGATTGGCGGTACGCCGCATATGCAGCACGTCTTCCGCATGCGGGCCGATGCCGCCGAGGATGCCGAACACGCTCTGCACGAACACCCGCCCGTCGATGAAGCCGCGGTCCATGAGATTGCGCAGGTTGTAGAGGTGGCCGATGTCGTAGCATTCGCACTCGAAGCGAGTGCCGCTCTCGGCACCCAGCGTCATGGTCTTCTCGATGTCGGCAAAGGTGTTCTTGAACACCAGGTCGCGACTTTTCTCGAGGTGCTCTACCTCCCACTCGTGCTGAAAGCTGTCATAGCGCTTGAGCATGGGAAACAGGCCGAAGTTGATCGAGCCCATGTTCAGCGAGGCGAGCTCGGGCTTGAATTCGATGGCCGGCCGCATGCGCTCCTCCACGCTCATGTGCGGGCTGCCGCCAGTGGTGAGATTGACGACGGCGTCGGTGGCGCTCTTGATGCGCGGCAGAATCCGCTCGAAGACCGCCGGGTCCTGGGTGGGCTTGCCGCTGTGCGGGTCGCGCGCATGAAGATGAAGAATGGCAGCGCCGGCCTCTGCGGCAGCGATGCCCGCCTCGGCGATCTCCTCGGGGGTGACCGGCAGATGGGGGGACATGGACGGGGTGTGGATAGCGCCGGTCAGGGCGCAGGTGATGATGACCTTGCGTTGCGATGCCATGGAAAATTTCTCCAGCTAGGTGAGGTCCAGAAGCGATCGGTGCAGGACCGATGGGCCATCAGAACAGTGGCGATAAGGCACGGCTTCGCCGTCTGGCACCGGAAACTCCGGTGCCAGCGTCAGGCGATGCCTGAGGTGCCGCTTACAGTGATTCGACGTTGGCGCAGACGCTCAGCGCTTGGCCCGAGATGTTGGCGCCGGCGGGGGCGGACAGGAACAGCGCCATGGCGGCGATATCCGTGGGCTCGACCATGCGCTTCATGGAAACTCCGGAGAGGTACTCCTTCTCCATCTCGGCGTAACTGAGCCCGCACTTGGCGGCCCGATCCGCGATGACTCTCTCGATGCGCGGCCCGCGCACGATACCCGGCAGAATGGCGTTGACCCGCACCCCCGCAGTGCCGAGCTCCGAGGCCAGACTCTTGGTCAGGCCGACGATGGCCCATTTGCTGGCCGCGTAGGGCGTGCGATAGGCGAGGCCCAGACGGCCGGCCACCGAAGACATGTTGATCAACACCCCCTGGCTCTCGCGCAGCAGCGGAACGGCCCGATGCGCAACCCGGTACTGGCCGTTGAGATTGATGTCGATGGTACGGGTCCAGGCCTCGTCGTCGATCTCCTCGATACCGGCGGTAGGCCCGGCGATACCGGCGTTGTTGATCACCACGTCGAGCCCGCCCAGGGTCGCAGCATCCTGAAACAGCCTGTCCACATCCGCTTCCCGGCTGACGTCGGCCACGGTGTGGCTGATACCCTCGGGCAATGCCGCCAGCGCCTGGGTATCGATATCGCAGACGTGCACGCGAGCGCCCACTTCGAGGAAGGCCTGGGCCATGGTCAGGCCAATGCCGTTGGCGCCGGCGGTGATCAGCACTCTGAGTCCCGGGCGCGGCATCAAGCTATCTATCACTTTCATCGTCAGTTACTCCATTGAATCTCGAGAGCGAGCCGGCTCAGCTGCCCATCAGCAGCGAAGGCAGGCCGGTGATGAGCACCGGGAAAAAGGCCATCAGCACACAGGCCAGCACGATCAGTGCACAGAAGGGCACCACCGCCCGGTACAGG
>NZ_BAEU01000042.1:0-19356 GCF_000246875.1 Halomonas sp. KM-1 | reverse complement strand
CACTGGCGCTTTCGGCTACGGCGAAGGCAACCCGAAGTTTCTATCCGCGCGGCCCGTGCGGGCCGCGACAAGACACCAGGGCGGTGACACAGGCCATCCGGGCGTTTCTATCCGCGCGGCCCGTGCGGGCCGCGACAATACTGCTTGCCTGAGGAATCCGCCCGGCAGTGTTTCTATCCGCGCGGCCCGTGCGGGCCGCGACCGTTGACGCTCTCATAGCCGGGCACGCCCACCGTGTTTCTATCCGCGCGGCCCGTGCGGGCCGCGACGATTTTGCGGGTGAGAGCATTCGCAGCTTCGCTGGAGTTTCTATCCGCGCGGCCCGTGCGGGCCGCGACCCGGCATACCGCGACGCCTACCGTCGCCTGGACAAGTTTCTATCCGCGCGGCCCGTGCGGGCCGCGACGAGACGGTGCGCGAGTGGTTCGAGGGCAAGTACGAGTTTCTATCCGCGCGGCCCGTGCGGGCCGCGACGGACGACGAGCGTGACGCCCTGGCGGCTGAGTACGTTTCTATCCGCGCGGCCCGTGCGGGCCGCGACCGGCGGCACGGGCTTCGTCGGTAGCAGCAACGCCCAGTTTCTATCCGCGCGGCCCGTGCGGGCCGCGACCACAACATTCCGTTCCGTGTGGTGGTGCAGCTTCAGTTTCTATCCGCGCGGCCCGTGCGGGCCGCGACCTTCTTGTATTCAGTCAACGACAGTTCGGGCTTGTTTCTATCCGCGCGGCCCGTGCGGGCCGCGACCTGCTGGATGACGCCGTATTAGCGCAAATACTTGGCGTTTCTATCCGCGCGGCCCGTGCGGGCCGCGACGTGATGCTCAGATCCTGCTGACGCACCTGTCCAGGTTTCTATCCGCGCGGCCCGTGCGGGCCGCGACTTCGCGCATCTCGTAGCAGGGCCCGGCGATGTCGTTTCTATCCGCGCGGCCCGTGCGGGCCGCGACGCTCCCTGCGTGCGGCATTGGGGAGGGGATGAGCATGTTTCTATCCGCGCGGCCCGTGCGGGCCGCGACGAGCATCATCCTGCTCACTGGGCAGAATGGGACGGTTTCTATCCGCGCGGCCCGTGCGGGCCGCGACTCGCCGCAGCGACAACATTCGGCGACGAGCTGGGGGTTTCTATCCGCGCGGCCCGTGCGGGCCGCGACGCCCTCGACATCTTTGCCGATACCGCCGCCTTCGGCGTTTCTATCCGCGCGGCCCGTGCGGGCCGCGACAGGACGCCCCTCTTTCGCACATCTGGCGATGTAAGTTTCTATCCGCGCGGCCCGTGCGGGCCGCGACGCGCCTCACCTTCATATCGCCAGGGCACCACACCACGTTTCTATCCGCGCGGCCCGTGCGGGCCGCGACATTTGGAGCCAGGCCAGGTTATGCGTGACGAACATGTTTCTATCCGCGCGGCCCGTGCGGGCCGCGACGCCGCACGATTACCCCGTCACTCGCGGCATGACCAAGTTTCTATCCGCGCGGCCCGTGCGGGCCGCGACACCACTCAACAAGGCCCCCCATTGCCCGAATCTGTTTCTATCCGCGCGGCCCGTGCGGGCCGCGACTTCAGCTCATACTCCAGATTAGTAACGCGCGCCTGTTTCTATCCGCGCGGCCCGTGCGGGCCGCGACCCCACCTGACGCATAGCCACGGTTGAGGTTCTCAAGGTTTCTATCCGCGCGGCCCGTGCGGGCCGCGACCTGGTCAGGTGGGGGCAGGGGCAGGCGTAGCGCGTTTCTATCCGCGCGGCCCGTGCGGGCCGCGACACCCCGGCACCGACGTGCCCACGATGCTGGTACCGTTTCTATCCGCGCGGCCCGTGCGGGCCGCGACCCAACGCACCCATACGCGGCCGTTGACGAGAATGGCGTTTCTATCCGCGCGGCCCGTGCGGGCCGCGACGTTTCTCGTTATAGGGATATAACTGTTCCTGTTCAGTTTCTATCCGCGCGGCCCGTGCGGGCCGCGACGCCCAGCTACGCCACCGGCGGCATGCTGTGGGCGTTTCTATCCGCGCGGCCCGTGCGGGCCGCGACGCATGAAAAACCGCCGGGCCAAAAAGTCACTCGATGTTTCTATCCGCGCGGCCCGTGCGGGCCGCGACGTTAGACAGGGTCGTCGGTAGGGTGCTGATTTGGTTTCTATCCGCGCGGGCCGCGACAGGGGCCGGCAGGGTCAACGTCTTGCCGGACTCAACGTTTCTATCCGCGCGGCCCGTGCGGGCCGCGACGCCCGATTGTCGAGCCGGACCTCTCGAAAAAAGAGGTTTCTATCCGCGCGGCCCGTGCGGGCCGCGACCTCCTCGTCGTAGCCGGCCGGCACCTTGTTACGGTTTCTATCCGCGCGGCCCGTGCGGGCCGCGACCCGATAGCTCCTGATATCAGGACGGCGTCTGCTATCGTTTCTATCCGCGCGGCCCGTGCGGGCCGCGACGCGCCGCCGGCTTCAACGTCAAGATCGAGGACGAGTTTCTATCCGCGCGGCCCGTGCGGGCCGCGACGCGTATTCTTCGGTGGAATCGAGCAGCCCCAGGCGGTTTCTATCCGCGCGGCCCGTGCGGGCCGCGACTGGGCCAGACCTTCCGCTTCACCTGGCACATCGAGTTTCTATCCGCGCGGCCCGTGCGGGCCGCGACATCTCCGCAATCGACAGGTAGCCGGTGATGTTGTGTTTCTATCCGCGCGGCCCGTGCGGGCCGCGACGATCAACACCACGGAGATGAGCGAGGCCACGAAAGTTTCTATCCGCGCGGCCCGTGCGGGCCGCGACGTGGGGCTGGCAATGATGCGAGTGCAGGCAGCCGCCAGGTTTCTATCCGCGCGGCCCGTGCGGGCCGCGACCTGGGTAGCGACCACGTCGGCCACCGGCATGCCGCGGTTTCTATCCGCGCGGCCCGTGCGGGCCGCGACCGGCAAGGGCGCGGCCAGAGACCTTCACCACTCGCGTGTTTCTATCCGCGCGGCCCGTGCGGGCCGCGACAGTGGCGCTATGGCCTCTTCCAGTCCTGTAATCGGGTTTCTATCCGCGCGGCCCGTGCGGGCCGCGACCGGTGGTCAGCGGGGTTCGAACCAGCCGACATCGTTTCTATCCGCGCGGCCCGTGCGGGCCGCGACAGGGTGATGTAACGCATAGCGTCACCTCGGAAGAGTTTCTATCCGCGCGGCCCGTGCGGGCCGCGACGTCGATGCCGACGCTGTTCGACATGCTCGAGGTGGTTTCTATCCGCGCGGCCCGTGCGGGCCGCGACCTGGCCAGAGCCATTGCCGGAGATACGACCGGCAGTGTTTCTATCCGCGCGGCCCGTGCGGGCCGCGACTTGCGCGCTGTGGTGCATATATAGCTGCACCTGGGCGTTTCTATCCGCGCGGCCCGTGCGGGCCGCGACCGCCAGCAGGTGGCCGAAGTCGCTCGAGGTGTGAGTGTTTCTATCCGCGCGGCCCGTGCGGGCCGCGACTGTTCCCTTATAACGCTTTGATGGAGCAGGTGAAATGCCCATAGTTCTGCGAAATAGGACGCTGCAGCAGGAAATACTGCCTGGTTTTGATGGCCAGGCATAATAAAATTAGAAAAATCAAATTGTTAAAGAGCCGCGAACCTGCCAGGAAAACCCAGGACACTTATGGTTCGCAGAACAGGAGGGAGACTAGAAAACAAGAGGACCATTCATATCCAAGGCAGGCTTTGCGCCAATATGCTCAATACGATTCTTCCAGTTCTTTCCCAGGAAGTAGAAGCGCAAGCTATCCACTTCATCATCGATCAGATCGATTAGCCGCTGTCGAAGGCGAACCCATTGGTCAGGATCGACTTCGATCTCGAAAACCGAGAATTGCACTCGCTGCCCGACATCACGGCAAGCTTTGGCAACCCGGCGCAACCTTCCTTCGCCACCCTCTGATGACGTGCTGACGTCATAGCTGACCAGAACCATCATCGCTGCACTCTCCTAGTCGAGTCATTTCCATAAGAAGGGCGGGTAGGCATCCAGGTCGCCGCGCAGATGGCGTGCCAACAACTGAGCCTGCAATATCGGCAGCATGCCAATCGGAGCCTTCTCGCCGATAAAGGCGTGATTAAGCTCTTCACGCTTCCTCTCCTGATAGGCGGTCAGTACCGTCTTGCGCGCATCGTCGGTCAAGACCACACCACCACTTTCAGCAACCGTGAAGTCCTTCTCGCGCAGTTGGCGACGATTGACTAGAGACAGCGCCAATCTATCCCCCAAAAGAGGCCTGAACTCCTCGGCAAGATCGAGCGCCAAGCTGGGCCGGCCGGGGCGATCCCGATGAAGGAATCCCACTGCCGGGTCCAGCCCTACGCTTTCTAGCGCCGAACGGCAGTCGTGGGTCAACAACGTATAGAGGAAGGACAATAGGGCATTGAGACGATCACGCGGCGGACGACGGTTGCGGCCAGTGAAGCGGAAGACTTCACCATCGTGGCGAACGAGACTATCGAAGACGCCGAAATAGACCTGCGCGGCTTCACCCTCCAGACCCCGTAACCCATTCGTCGTGGGCTCATGCAATAGATCCCGAGCTATCCGGCTTAGACGGGTGCGCGCCCTTTCCAAACCTTCACGCTCAGGCGGCTCCAGCTTGCTAGCGTAGTCTCGCAACCCCCTGGCGATTACCGCTCTCTGGTTATGCACCTTGCCAATCAACAAACCGCGAACGATATCAGCACAACCAACGTCGGCATCGCTAGTGCGGTACTGTGCACGCCTCAGCAGCACATTGCCTGACACCGGCCCCTCGATACGTGCAAGAAACTTACCGTTGGGGGTCAAGTGCGTAATAGTGACCCCTTGTTCGGCACAAAAGCCCATCAATGGTGGAGATACCAGCACCCTACCGAAGCAGACCAGTGACTCGAGCATGTGAATGGGGAGCCGTGCCCGCTCCTTGCCCTCGACATCCATGACCACATTGGCTCCATCCTTCTTGAGCCAAGCTCCCTCAGTAGTGATATAGAGTGTATTGAGCTGGCGGCGCATACGATTCACTCATCCAGAGATTGAATTTGACGCTCCAGCCATCGACCTGCCGATCTCTGCTTACCCATGACCTGAGGTTGGCAGGCATCTATCAGCGAGCAGTGGTCGCAGCGCTTTGGCTCGTAGGTAGCGGATGGCGTACGGTTGCTATCGAAGAGGGCTCGCGTCTCTGCGATGATTCGCAAGGTCAGTGTCCGAAGCTCTTCGTCGAACGTGACGGTCTTTCTCCGCCGTGTCTTGCCGTAGTAGAGCGCTCCCTCCTCGATTTTAAGGCTCAGCATCTCCTCCAGGCACAGCGCCTGGGCACAGAGTTGTACTTCATCGGCTCGATGCGCCTTGGGCCGGCCACGTTTGTATTCTATGGGCCTCACCACGTGAGGTTGCCAGGATTCGTCGAACTCAACCACATCGGCAACTCCGGTCAATCCCAGCGCTTCACTGGCCAGCGGAAGCGCCATCGCGGTATGAATGCCGCGCCGGCGCTCATGACCCAGGTGGTCGGCCCGCTCATGAAGAATGCGTCCTTCCGCCGTATAGCGGTTCTCCTCCCACTGCTGTTCGAGGTGAATCAGCGCACACTGGCGCGGGCAGAACAGCATGTGCTGCAGCGCCGAGAGCGGGATCGGTCGGACGTCATCTTCCATCCCATTCGCCTACAGCTTCTCGTCGACGCTGACACCGGCCGGCAAGGCCTCTGCATCGACAGAGACGCGATAGTCGCTGTAATGACGGGCTGGCGTACGCTCCTCACCTTCGACGCGCTCGACTTTTACGCTGTCGAACAGCAGATGCGCCGGGGCATTACCCATCGGGTTATCATGCTTGAAGACGATCAGCTTACGCGCCGACATTTCGCCACGGGCAGCGGAGCGGTCATGCTCGAACATATTGACCAGCGCACGCCACAGCAGCTCGAGATCATCGTCCGAGAAGCCGGTACGCTCAGCGAGCTTGGCCGATATGTAGCCATGAGCACGATAGAGGCCATAGGGAATGATGTGTTTGCGGCCCATGGTTCGCTCCTTCTCCAGATCGCGCTCATTGGTAACCGCCATTCGGGTAATCGAGACTTCCATCGGCACGACCGGGTCGATAGAGCTGGCAAAAGCCATCTGCACCGGGCCACGCACTTGGCCAGAGTTGACCTCGGTGGTCATTACCGCACCGAAGGTGCGAACATCGAAGAAATTCCGGCACATCCACTCCGTCAGCGCCCGAGCCTTTTCCACCTCTTTGGGCAGCTTCTTGGGCTCGGGTTTAATGTCGAGCGCATCATAGGCCTTCTTATGCTGGTTGTTGAGTACTGATTTCTCCTGCATATAGATGGCGTAGCCGGCTTCTTCTTCCTTCTCCAAGGCGACGTAGTTGCGGATCTTGCGCTTGAGGCAGACGTCTGTCACCAGCCCCTGGTTCGTCTCAGGGTCGAGCCGGGGCAGGTTGCCTGCATCCGGATCCCCGTTGGGGTTGCCGTTGGTGACGTCGAACAGCAGCACGAATTCGTAACGATTGGCGATGGCGGTCATTCCATATCTCCCGGGCTAGCCTCATCAGCATTCTCTTGTTGACGAGTCCATTTCTGTTGATAATAACCAATAGCAAACTTTCCTTGCTCCTGAATAGAAAGATGCTTAGGAAATTCCGCTGGCAGCTTTTTCATTATCTCACCCATTTTTTTCTCAATAGCATAGGCGACATTTTCTCTCTTATCTTTTCGTATCCTAGAGAAATGGTGAACAACACCTCGCGTCAGCATTGGAAACACATTCGCCGGGGTAGCTGAAGCCGCACCATAATAACGGTCACGTATTGTAGCATTGACTTCTTTACCTAGGGCTTCTCGCTGAGCATTCTCCAGTTCAGCAAACAGCCTTCCTAATAAGTAACTGGCATTGGTGCAATGTTGATCGAGACTCACGGGCACCTCCTGATAGTTGAAATTCGAGTTCGCTACGAGTCGTGCATCTCGTGCAAGTACAGCCTTGCAAAGCGCCACGCGCAGGCCAGTAATGCCACCATCGCTGCGAAAGCGCATCACTATGTTGTTCAACAGAGACTGAGGATAGCGACACCCGGTAAGGACGGAGCGCATCATCTCGCCGGCTAGTTGTGGCAGCACATCTTCAGCTTTTGGCCAGTCGCCACGAATGGGGGCTGTCTGCAGAGCAAGCCGCCTCACACCCGGCATCACACCTTTCCAAGGGATAGGCTCCAGCAGCATATCTTTATGATGTTGGGCATAGTGCTGAGCCAGGCGCTCCAGACTATCCACATACCAAAAGCGCACCGATAAGCGAGCAGCGTTAGGGGCAAGACCGAGCACGAAGAACTGGGTATCCGGTTCCAACAACGGATCCAGCTCCTGCAAAGGACGTCCTTGAGAAATATCGGTCAGCAAGGTACCCAGCTTAGCAGCCTCTTGCTCATCACTGGGCGGCTCATTGAGCATGGCGAAAAAGTCCTCGGCCGCCTCAGCATGTGCCGCATCCCTGGCTCTGGCCCAGAACACCACCGTGGCATCGCCGATCTGGAGCCGTTGACGATTATCGGTATCTCCTCTCAGCAAGTAATTCAGCGCCGTTGAGTAGCCAAAGATGGCTGATTTGGAAATCGAGGCGTTTTGATTCTTGCTGTAGCCGTAGGATTCATAAGCATCGCTGTTAAACGAGACGAGCGATGCGCCAGACGACTGTGCATCCCTGACGCCTCGAATTGCAGGGTGGTCGGTACCCAACGGGGCGATCTCACCGGTGATCAAGCATTGTCCCAGCTCCCCTTCACCACTTTCCAGCGCAGCGCCCCATAGCCGTCGTGCTTCATGGTTCTCATGCAAATACTGTCGCTGGCCATCGAGCCGAAATATAATATTGGTATCCAATACTTCTTCGCTGTAGCCAGGAAGACCGATGAGTTGCTCTGGCATCCATTGATCGAGCAGTCTAAGAAAGGCGATCAAATAGGGATCATCACTCTCGCCGAAGAGCGCGCGCTGACGTTCCTTGAATGCGTCATGCTCATCCACCAGTCGCTTACCTTCACCAGCAGAGACACCGAGGGCATACGCAGTCTTGTCCCACAGCGGATAGGCGTGGATTCCCGAGGTACGACGTTTGTCCACAGGCACCTGGCAAGGGCTGGGTCGAGGCTTCTTGCCGGTGGTATCGCGCAGATCGATGATCTGTAGCGGCTTTCCATCCTGGGAAAATACTAGGCAGAAGCTGACTTTCTCACTACTGAAGCCAGGCAGTGGCACTTTATTTTCATCAGCCAGTCGCTGATAGTAATCGTTCAGAGCGGTCAGGATCATGCCAATGCCTCCTCGAAAGGCGGCACCTCGATCACGCCGTCCTGCATCCTGGCGCGAAAGTAACGTGGCATCTTGCCGTTGGCGAAGTCGATATCATGCAACATGAAGCCGAGATCACGCTCCCCATTTAGCTGTGGATCGACCTGTGGCATGTCAACCTCAGCTTCGATCAACTCAAATGCAGCTGGGAACTCTCGTGTGCCCAGGCATGGCATGTGGAAGCACTGTCCTTGGCGGGCACGGCGATTGAAGATGTCCAGATGCTTGCCGGGCGTATCGCTCTCGTCGGCACGCGAAGTGAACTCGAAGTGAGCCTCAATCACATAGCCCACATCGCGCAAAATGGTGGCAGCACGCTGTTGCCGATTCTGGTCAACGAAATAAGCCACGTCGTCGACACGCCCCGCCTTCATGGCCTTGGTAACGGTCGAGGCAGGCAGCTTTCCCGCGACTTCGTTGCGGCGCAGCGATTCGAATCGGATCGGTTTCAATACATGGATGCGATCCACGCACCAGCGAATCGCCGGCTTCCAGTGGATAGCTTCCAGGATGCCTCGCGCTGCGGACGGCGTGATCACATCGTAGGAGACACGCTCGACTTTCATCTCAGGCCGAGTAAAGCAGGCCCGCTCCCCCCAGATATGCAGACGAACCCCATATGTCATCCGCTGCTCCTTAATTAGTTTGCTATATGCAATTATCTCACCAGACATTGGACTCACTGGCTCGGAATGTCGGATCACTCCAGTTCAGTCCAAGCCGCTTGTCGTAAAGATCCTCGTTTATCAACACCATGAATTGCTCCCCGAACTTGTCGGATTTAACAGCCGAGATGGCGCCAACCCGCTCCAACGCAGCGAAGCCTTGGCGTGGAACCTGTACGGTGTAGGGTTGCAGCTTGCGAGCGATACCACCGACTCCTTCGACATGCTCTAGATCTCTCAACGCGGCTCGGGCCTTACCGTCGAAGGGAATGATCACGGCACGCTGGTTGTTCTCGATCATGCGAAACTTCTGCTCGAGGGTTTCGAAGGGAAGTCCATCGAGACGGCCATCCTCAACCAACTTCAAAAGACCATGCCGGTCTAGCCGCTGCGGCCCCTGCTGCCAATACAGTAGGCGGAAGTAGGCCTCTATCGCTGCCAACGACAAAGGGTCATCTCCGTGATGCCTGAGCACTTCGACAGTAGCTTGAGCGAACTGCTTGAGTTCAGGAGGAGGCTCCCACTCTTCATTGACGGTAGAAAAGATCAACACCTCACTGTCGCCAACGGCACGCTTGCCTTCGCGATTACAGCGCCCAGCCGCCTGGGCGATGGAGTCCAGTCCTGCCTCGGCACGCAAGACGCGCGGAAAGTCGACATCTACCCCAGCTTCTATGAGAGATGTCGAAATTACCCGGCAGGGCCTCCCCTGTTCCAGCACTTGGCGTATCTCGGCCAGTATCTGGCGACGGTGCACAGCGCACATCGAGGTGGTTAGATGATAGGCACCAGGCTGCTCCGCTACCGACTCGTACAAAGCCTGGGCGTGACGACGGTTATTGACGATGCATAGCACCTGATCGGTCGCGAGCAGTTGATCGCGAAGCTCCTCATCCGTCATGGGGCCAACATGACGCACATGGACACGCTCCAGTTGCCGATAGAGCTTTTCAGGCTCTGGGGCAAGTTCCCTCAGATTTCGCAAACCGCCTTTGAAACTACTTTCAGGAACGTCGGTTTCGGCCAGGGCCGGCTGAGTCGCCGTACACAGCACGACACTGGTGCGATAGTTCAGCGCTAGTTCGTCCAGTGCCGTCACGCTGGGCCGCAGCAGCGGCAAGGGCATGGTTTGGGCCTCGTCCAGGATCACCACGCTGTTAGCAATGTTGTGCAGTTTGCGGCAGCGTGAAGTCTTGGCAGCAAAGAGACTTTCGAAGAACTGTACTGCCGTGGTGACGATGATCGGTGCATCCCAGTTTTCGCTGTCGCGGCGCAACTTGTCGATACTTCGCTGGTCGCGCTGATTGTCAGTGTCGAAGGCACTATGGTGCTCCAACACTGCCGCCTCGCCATGCTGCCCCAAGGCATGACGAAACACCGCAGCGTTCTGCTCGACGATACTGGTGAAGGGAATCACATAGATCACCCGATCCATGCCGTGGGCGATGGCATGATCGAGAGCGAAAGCCAGCGAGGCCAGCGTCTTGCCTCCACCGGTTGGTACCGTCAGCGAGAATCTACCTGGCGTGAGCGCGGCTTGTGAACATACATGGGAGAGGATTTCTCCTCGTAGGCGATTGACATCACTATCGCCCTTGAAGCCGGCTAGATGCTTATCCAAAGCATCACGCAATGCGCCCAAGGGTGGCCCGCCACCGCGCGCGAGGGGTACGCCCCGCTCATTTACGGCATAGAACGCTTCGGTATCGATAAAGTCGGCATCGACCAAGCAGGAAAACAGCATTCTCGCGAGAAACGCGTACTGGAAGAAGGCCCTGGCATTGCGACGCTGGAATCGCTCGGGTGGTGGCAGGAATTCGGGCAGAACAATCTCTTGCTGCCATATCGGGTCGAGAGGGGGCAAGTCTGCTTCTAAGCGGTTCTTCAGCGGCGTACGTTCGCCGCTATCCCGCCCATTGGCCAGCCCAGCATGGTGGCCAGCAATTAGATAGGCCAATAGATGGCCAAGCTGCGGATATTTCTCGATGGCGACATGGGCGCCTGCCGTGGAGTGGTCAACGCGCTCCGGCGAACCTTCCAGACGCCGCTGGAAAGGCACAGTGTACTTGCCAAGGTCGTGCAGCAAACCCACTGCCTCGCCCCATGGCGCGGCGCCAAACCGGCTCGCTCGTTGAGCTGCCAGTCGACCCACTGCGTTCAGATGCCCTGCTAATGGCTGCCAATGAGCTCTGTCGACATCCTCAATGGAGTGCGCATAAAACATGCGTTCCCTGCCTGTCGTATTTTTCTAGTCCTTTTAGACAAGCATCTATCGTAACTTTTCGCTACAAAAAATTATTCTTAAATTGAGGCAGATCATAACTCTCAAACCACCTCCGCCACTTCCTCGAACGCCAGCCTCGGCCCTCTCGGGCGCTGAGTTTTTGGCTCCCCCACACCGAGGTTGACCAGGAAGTTGCTCTTGTAGCGGCCGTCCGGAAAGAACTCTTCGTCGATCATGTCGTGGTCGAAGCCGCTCATGGGGCCGACGTCGAGCCCCAGCATGCGTGCGGCCACGATGAGGTAGGCGCCCTGCAGGGTGCCGTTGCGGCAGGCGGTGTCGCTGGCTTTGTCGGGGTTCTCGGCGAAGCGCTCGCGGGCATTGGGCGATTGCGGGAAGACGGTGGGCATGTGTTCGTAGAAGCGGGTGTCGATGGCGACGATCACGGTGACTGAGGCTTCGTGGGCCTTGTCGCGGTTGCCTTCGGAGAGCGCCGGGATCAGGCGCGACTTGCCTTCCTCGCTCACCACGAAGACGTAGCGCGCCGGCTGGCAGTTCATCGAGGTGGGGCCCCACTTGAGCAGGTCGTAGAGCTCGCGCAGAGTGGCCTCGTCGATGGGTTCCTGCTTGAAGCCGTAGTGGGTGCGCGCTTTGCGAAACACGGTATCCAGCGCGGTGTCGTCGAGGGGCTGACGAGGCATTGAACTCTCCGGTTCGAAGTGGGCTCAGCTCACTTTACGCGTTCGTTACCGGCCGGTCACGACCGGTTGTGCGAAGCGTTATCCATTCAGCCAGACGATCCCTGCGTTGAGGTAACCCGCAAAGCTGACCCAGGCCAGGTAGGGCACCAGTAGCCAGGCAGCCAGTGACGAAATGCGGGCAAAGCGACGAATCGTCAGCAGCAGCAGCCCCCACAGCAGCACGAGATCGAGCAGGGCGAAAACCATCAGGTTCATGCCGAAAAACAGCAGCGACCATAGCCCGTTGGCCACCAACTGGGCGACGAAGGGCCATAGCACCGTGCCCCGCTGCTCGGGAGAAACCCGCAGCGTAACCCGCCAGGCGGCTATCGCCATCAGCAGGTAGAGGATCGTCCAGACCACCGAGAAGACCCAGCCGGGGGGTGTGAGCGGCGGCTTTTCGAGCTCGGCATACCAGGCTCCGGGCGAGGTAAGCGCCCCAATCATGGCCACGAGGGCGACCACCAGCAGCCAGCCGAGAAAGACCATCAACGAGTGACGGGGGACGACGGAAGGGACTGTCATGCGCAACTCCTTTTGCTCGATGTCGCCAGTGGAACGAAGCGGTTACCCCCGGCCTGAACCATACTCTAGACCAGAGTAGCGATATTCAAATATATGCCCGGGACGGCACAACGCCATGACCCTCCGGTTTGACGATTTCGAACTCGATACGGCGCACTATGAGCTGCGTCGACACGGCGAGCTGCGTCGCGTGGAACCGATGGTGTTCGATCTCATCGTGCACTTCGCTCACCATCCGGATCGGGTCTTCAGTCGCGATGAACTGATCGAGGCCGTGTGGGCGGGGCGGATCGTCTCGGACGCTACCGTCGCTTCCTGCATCAAGCAGGCACGGCGCGCGTTGGACGACAGCGGCGACACCCAGGTCTACATCAGGACGGTACGCGGCCGAGGCTTCCGCTTCACCGCGAGCGTGACCGACGATGATGCCTCTGAGCGTGTAGCGAAGACGGCTTCCTCGACCTTCGGCAGCGACGATCCCGCCCTGCTCATTCTGCCGCTGCGTGCATTGGCCGACGCCCCTGAGCTCAATCGGTTTGCCGATGCGCTGACCGGCGAGCTGAGTTCCATCCTCACGCGGATACCGCTGCTGCGCCTGAGCGCCCGGGGCGGACAGTATCTCGACCGCCCGGTGACACCGGCCGCACGCGAGCTTCACGAGGCGCTGGGGGTCGATTACGTCTTGGAGGGCAGCGTGCAGGCCTGGCCCGCTGAGGGCGCGGAGCGGATGCGCGTGACCGTGCATCTGACCGATGCCAAGGCCGGCTTTCGTCTGTGGGCCGAGACCTTTACCCTGGTCGGCCCGGTGGGCGAGGCCCTCGACATCGGCGTGCCCATGATCATCGCCAAGCTGGAGCCGCAGCTGCACCGTGCCATCTATCGCAAGGTGAGCAGTCTCGATGGCGAGCGTAGCGCCCGCCAGCTCTATCTCGAGGCCAGCGGTATCCTGGCGCTGCAGGGTTGGCATCCGGAGTCTTTCTCGGCGGCGGCGGATCTGCTGCGGCGCAGTTGGCGGCTGGAGCCGGGCTTCGCCCTGGCGGCGGCCTATCTCTCGCTGGTACGTGGGCTGGGACATCGCTTCGATCTGATGAGCGATCACGAGCAGGCATGGGCTGAAGCGCTCGATGCCGCCGAGTGCGCGTTGCAGCTCGATAGCATGGACTCGACCGTACTCGGTCACGCCGGGTGTGCGTTGGCCGATATCGGTTATCCCGACCGCGGCGTGCCGATGCTACGCAAGGCCCTGGAGATCAATCCGGCCAACGCCCAGGCCTGGGCGGCATTGGGCTCGGCGTACCTGGCTGGCAATCGTCCGGTGGAAGCGGTCGCTCATCTGCGCCATGGCATTCGCATCAGCCCGCTCGACAGCCGCCTGTCGATCTGGGGCTCGGTACTCGCCATTGCCTATCTGCTCCTCGGCGACCGCAGTGCTGCCCGCGAGCAGGCCGAACTCGCCTGCCAGCGCGACGACCGCTGCTATATGCCTCGCATCGTGCTGGCCGCCATCCACCGGCTCGATGGCAGGCAGGAGCTGGCGCGCCAGGCGCTGGAAGATGCTTATCGCATCAAGCCCGACCTGACCCTCAAGCAAATTGCGGCGCTGGTCGGGCAGAAGCACGGCATGCGCTTGGTGGCACTGTAGCCCTGTTTGCCCCGCACCCTCTCCTCTCCCCACGCAAATCCCCACAAATCCCCACGCAACCCGCAAGCCGGTGGTAAGGGCTCTGCATAGGCTGAGCTTGTCGCTCGGAAGCACCCATTGCGGGTAGAGCGACGACAGCACTGAGACAATCCACACAAGGAGTTTTGTCATGACTCTCTCTACCACGCTCGGGTCGCAGGCCGCCGGCCCCGATTACGCGGCGATCAAGGCCAAGCAACAAGCGGTTTGGGGTGCCGGTGACTATGCCCGTATCGGCGTTACCCTGCAGATCGTCGGCGAACAGCTGTGCGAAGCCATGGATCTGCGTGCCGGCCAGTCCGTGCTCGACGTGGCCGGCGGCAACGGCAACGCTTCGCTGGCTGCGGCCCGGCGATTCTGCAAGGTCGTCTCCACCGACTACGTGGAAGCGCTGCTGGCCAAGTCCGCCAAGCGCGCCGAAGCGGAAGGGCTGGCGATCGACTACCGGACGGCGGATGCCGAGAGCCTGCCGTTCGCCGACGCCTCTTTCGACAACGTGGTCTCCACCTATGGGGTGATGTTCACGCCCAACCAGGGCCAGGCCGCCGCGGAGCTGCTCCGGGCATGTCGGCCCGGCGGCAAGATCGGCTTGGCCAACTGGACCCCGGCGAGCTTCATCGGCCAGCTGTTCAAGACAGTCGGTCGCTATGTGGCGCCGCCGGCGGGGGTGAACTCACCGGCGGCGTGGGGCACTCGGGAGTTTCTCGAGACGCATTTCGGCCCGCACGTACAGAAGATCGAGGCTCAGCCGAGGTATTTCACTTTCCGCTACCAGTCGCCAACGCATTGGCTGGATGTGTTCAGCACCTACTACGGGCCGACGCTGAAAGCGTTCGAAGCGCTTGATAGCGAAGCCAGGCAGGCGCTGCGTTCGGAGGTCCTCACTCTGATCGAGGCTCACAACCGTGCCACGGACGGCACCATGGTGGTGCCCTCGGAGTATCTGGAGGTGGTCATTACGCGTTAAGCGGCCACACATCACTCCCCCGCCGGGAGCGGCATATTCGCGCTCCCGGCATTGCTTTCATGCCGTAATGACTCATCGCGCTTTTCTTTTCGCCCTTTTCTTCGCTCGACTACTTTTATAAAAACAAAAGATCACAATTCCCTTATCTGACAAGGAATCCCTCATGCTTCGCCTTTCCCACCTACCCTTTGCATGCGCCCTCCTGATGTTTTTCTCCCCTTTGGCCCTGGCCCAGCAGTCCACTCAGGAGTACCAGGCCTACGAGGACGCCCTGGCCCGGGGCGAGCGCCATGCCAACGTGTGGCAGTACGGCTGGGCGGGGGTGTACGCCTCTACGCTTGCCGTGAACGTCTATCAGGCCAGCGAGTCGGACAGCCGCGATACTCGTTACGATGCCAGAGTGGGCGCGGTGAAGTCGGCGCTGGCGCTGGCCGGTACGCTGATGGATCGCCAACCGCACCCGGCAGCTCGGCGTCAGTTGAGCGAAGGCGGTGGCGATATCGAAAGTGCGCGCCGGCTGCTGCATGAGGTGGCCGCAGAAGAGCGTCAGCGCCGCAGCCTGGAGGCGCGCCTCGGCTCTCTGCTGGTGAATACGGCCTCGGGCCTGCTGATCGGTGTGGGCGACGGCCGCGGCCGCGATGGGGCGATCAATTTCGCCACCGGCATGCTGGTCAGCGAGCTGCAGCTGCAGACCCAACCACGCCAGGCCTCGGTGGCGATCAATCGCTTCCAGCCGGCACGGGTCTCGTTCGGCGACATGCACCTGGAAGGCGAGTACGCCCTGCTGGTGACGCCCAATCAGGTGGGCGTGACGCTGCGCTATTGAGCCCCTTGGTGGGTGTATTGATGAGATGAATTGGTGAGATGTAAGAGCCTTGGCTATCTGAGTCTGGGCTCTTATCGAAACTATTTATGTTATGATATAACATATCTAACAACCCTTTGGCCTGCCCCATGCTCGATACGCTGCTCTGGTGGCTGACGTCACCCTTCGACTATGCCTTCATGCGCCGCGCCCTGGTCGCGTCATTGGCTCTCTCGCTTACCGCACCGATTCTCGGCGTGTTTCTCACCCTGCGCGGCATGAGCCTGATGGGCGAGGCGCTGTCCCACGCCATTCTGCCGGGCGTGGCCGTCGCCTTCATGCTGGCCGGCTTCTCCCTGCCGCTGATGATGGCCGGCGGCGTGCTGGCAGGGCTGATTACCGTTGCCCTGGCCGGTGGGGTGACGCAATTCAGCGGACTCAAGGAGGACGCGGCCATGGCCAGCCTGTTCCTGGTGGCCATGGCCTCGGGGGTGCTGATCGTGAGCCTGTCGGGGAATGCGCTGGATCTCGGCCATGTGCTGTTTGGTAACATACTGACGGTGGACAGCCGCACGCTGATGCTGGTGGCGGTGGCCAGCAGTGCGATAATGATCGGTGTGGCGGTCGCCTTTCGTGCTCTGGTGGTGGAGTGCCTGGATCCGCAGTTTCTGACGCTGCAAGGGCGGCATGCCGGCTGGACCCATGCTCTGTTCATGATGATGGTGGTACTGAGTCTGGTAGTGAGCTTTCAGACCCTGGGCACGCTGATGGCAGCCGGCCTGATGCTGCTGCCCGCCGCCGCTGCACGCTACTGGAGCCAGCGGCTTGAGGGCATGATCGCCATTGCCGTCGGCATTGCTCTAGCTGCCAGCATGGTGGGGTTACTGGCGTCCTACCACGCCGGCCTGCCCTCCGGGCCTACGATCATTCTGCTGGCAGGGCTGGTGTACATCATGTCGATCGTGCTTGGTCCTTATCACAGTTTGCGAGCGGGCCGAACCCGACCCAAAGCGGCTCTATTGGCGCAGCGTTCACAACTGATTCCTTGAGCGGTTCCCTTTTGCTGCGAACGCTGCATACTGCCGCCCTGGATCAGTTGGTCCACGGTCCTGTCTGATGGGCTAGACTTTACCGACTGTTTTGTAATGTTATATCTTAATCTGTTTCGTGAGGGGGCATGTATGGCACACCGCACGCACCGGCACCGCCCCGAAGGGCCATGCCATTTTTCATTGATGTCGCTTTCCGCCACGCGCCGCCTGCTGCTGGCTGCCGCGCCGCTGGGTGTGCTCTGGTTGGCCGTTTCCTGGGCAGCAGGATGGTGGGGCTGATGTCGGAAGCGCAGAGCTCGCGCCTGGAGCTACGCGACCTGCAGCTGGCTCAGGCCAACCGCACCGTGCTCGAACACGTGAACGGGAGCTTTCGCGATGGCGCCATCACCGCTTTGGTGGGAGCCAACGGCGCGGGTAAGAGCACGCTGATACAGGGCATCATGGGCATGCTGCGCCCGGTAGCGGGCAAGGTGGTGTGCTCGGTACCCAAGGAGCGCCGTGCCTGGCTGCCACAGCAGTTGGCGCTCGATCTTACCTTCCCCATGAGCGTGGAAGAGCTGGTGATGACCGGCAGTTGGCCGAGCCACGGCGCGCTCACTGGGTATTGCGCCCGTCACTATCGCCGTGGGCGTGAAGTCATGGCGCGCCTGGGCATCTCCCACCTGGCCCACCGCCCGCTTGGCGAGCTTTCCGGCGGCCAGCGTCAGCGTGCGCTGATCGGCCGAACCCTGATGCAGGAAGCGGAGCTGCTGCTGCTCGACGAGCCGTTCGCCAACGTCGACGTGGAAACCGTCGAGGTGCTGATGACGGTACTGCATGAGATGGCCGACAACGGCACCACCATCATCGTGGTACTGCACGACATGGAGCAGCTCACGCGCTTGGCCGAAGAGGTGGTGGTGCTTCATCAGGGGCACGCCCGCTGGACCACGGCCCAGGCGGTGCTTCACAGCCAGCCGACCGCCGCCGAATCGGCCCGCCTCGCCCTGGGCATGCCGGGGGTGGGAGCATGATCGAACTGCTTCACGAGTGGCTGATAGCCCCCTTCGATTATGGCTTCATGCGGCGCGCCGCGGTGGCCGGCCTGGCGCTGTCGCTGGCGGCGCCGCCCATCGGCGTGTTTCTGATGCTGCGCGGCATGAGCCTGATCGGCGATGCCATGGCCCATGCCATTCTGCCCGGCGTGGCGCTGGGCTTTCTGCTCGCCGGCTTCTCGCTGCCGGCCATGAGCCTGGGCGGCGTGCTCTCGGGGCTGCTGGTGGCCATGCTGGCGGGCAGCGTGTCGCAGATGACCGGCCACCGGGAAGACTCGGCCATGGCCAGCTTCTTCCTGATCTCGCTGGCGGCGGGGGTAATGCTGGTCTCGCTGGGGGGCAGCAGCGTCGATCTCACCCATGTGCTGTTCGGCTCGATCCTGGCGGTGAACACCACCGCGCTGCTGCTGATCGCGGCGATCAGCAGCGTGATCGTCTTCACCCTGGCGCTGATCTTCCGTGCCCTGGTGGTGGAGTGTCTCGATCCGCTGTTCCTGCGCGGCCAGGGCATGCAGGGTGGTCTGGTGCACGGCGTCTTCCTCGGCCTGGTGGTGCTCAACCTCACCGCCGGTTTCCAGACCCTGGGCACCCTCATGGCGGTGGGTTTGATGATGCTGCCAGCCACCACCGCACGCTTCTGGAGCAAGCGCCTGGAAGGACTGATCGGCACCGCCATTCTGCTCGCCATGCTGGCCAGCACCGGTGGGCTGCTGCTCTCTTACCACCTCAATATCCCTTCCGGCCCGGGCATCATCCTGCTGGCAGGCTTGGGCTACATGCTCTCCGCTTTGTTCGGCCGGCATCACAGTCTGCTGGCCAAGCTGAGGCGGCGCGCCGCCCCGCTTGGCTCTCCGGAGCCACTTTGAACGAGCACGACAATATAAACCCTTCACGGAGGACTTCCATGCGACACGTTACACCAGCACTGATCATTGGCACTTCAGCCATGCTGGCACTGCCGGCTGCCATTGCCGCCGAGCGCATTCAGGTCGTCACCAGCTTCAGCATCCTGGCCGACATGGTGCAGAACGTGGGCGGCGAGCATGTGGAGGTCACCTCGCTGGTCGGCCCCGACAGCGACGCCCATGTCTATTCCCCCACCCCGCGTGACGCCCGTGCCCTGGCCGATGCCGATCTGGTAGTGTTCAACGGCCTGCTGTTCGAAGGCTGGATGGAACGGCTGATCGATTCCAGCGACTACAGCGGCCCGCTGGTAACCGCCACCGACGGCATCGACAAGCTAGATTATCACGGTCATGACCACGGGCATGCGCATGGCCATGACCACGGGCACGACCACGATCACGACGACGGCCATAGCCATGACCACGAT
>NZ_BAEU01000043.1:0-24709 GCF_000246875.1 Halomonas sp. KM-1 | reverse complement strand
ACTGATGGCGCTGCACCTGGGCTGGAGCGGCTATCGCCAGTGGCGACAGAAGCGCCTCAAGGCGTCGAACGGCTGAGCCAGGAGTCAGGGTTTCGCACTACGCTCCCGGCCACCCCGGGGGCGGCGGCACTTCAGGCAACGGCAGGGAACATACTGCCCGCGCCTGACAACTCAGCGCTGCTCGTATCGAGGGCGCACGACAATAAAGAGGGTACAAGCATGAAAATGACAACGATCGGCACCGCGGTACTTGCCGCCTCCATGGCCTTCGGCGCAGCCGGCATGGCTCAGGCCGACGACTTCCCGACCAAGCCGCTGACCCTGGTGGTGGGCTTCGCCGCTGGCGGTTCCACCGACATCCAAGCCCGCGTGCTGGCCAACGTGCTGGAGGAGAACCTCGGCCAGCCGGTCAACGTGGTCAACCAGCCCGGCGCCGGCGGGGCCGTATCGCTGACGCGCCTGATGAACAATCAGGACGAGGGGCATACCTTCGTTTATGCCGGCACCAACGGCACCCTTACCTTCGCGCCCCATGCCCACGATACCGACTTCACCCTGGACGACTTCCGCTACGTCGCCAGCATCACCACCGTGCAGCATGCCATCGTCACCGGCGAGAACCGTCCCTTCGGCGACAGCTGGGAAGACCTGGTGGAGTATGCCCGTGAGAACCCGGGCACCAGCTATGCCACTCAACACGCTCTGGACCGGCTGGTAATCGAGTACATCATGGAGCAGGAGGGGCTGGACCTGCGCATCGTGCCCACCTCCGGTGGCGGCGGCATGGCGCCGCTGATCCTCTCCGGTGACGTCGACTTCGGCTACAGCGGCGGCACCCACTCCGGCTATGCCGAGACCGGCGAGATGCCGGTGCTGCTGAGCATGGACGGCGAGCGCCTGTTCGCCTTCCCCGATGCCCCCACCGTGATGGAAGCCGGGTATGACATCGACACCTCCGACTTCCGCGTGGTGGTAGTGCCGAAGAATACCCCCGATGCTCACGTGGAGCGTCTGGCCGAAGCGCTGGAAGCCGCCACCCAGGACGAGCGCTTCATCGAGATCACCGAAGAGCGCATTCTGATGCCGGTGCACTTCCGCGGCGAAGAGGAAGCCACCGAACTGCTCTACGCCCAGTCGGAAAACTATCGTGAACTGCTCGAGCGCATGGGTGGCGTGCCCGAGGACGACTGAGCCTCGCTGCTCATGTCCGGCTAGGCTGTTAGCCTAGCCCCGACAGTGCCCACCTTGCGGTGGGCACTGTGCCTTGTGCCTGGCCGTATCATCGCTCGCCAGCCAGATGCGCGCGCCGCAGGCGCGCAGCCGGGCGAGCAGGTCGGCGGGGGCATCACTGTCCAACTGCGGATCGAAGCCGCCGATGAGCTCGAACCAGCCCCGCGCCACCCAGAAGGTATCCCCCGCAGTGGCCCGCTGCGTCCAGCTCCACCAGCGCAACAGCCGCCCTTGGCGATGCACCGGCAGCACCGCCACATCCCAGGTTCTTTCCGCTTCCACCTCCGGTAGCCAGTCGCTCAGCCACTCGACCAGCCGGCGATCGACCTGGCCGGGAAACAGCAGCAGCTCTCCATGGCTGGCATCGACGGCAGCGTTGAGTCGAGCGCCCTGTGTGGATGCGGTGCACGGCAGCAATGTCGCTCGATGCCGTCGAGCCAGGTCCGGCAAGCGCCGGTCGCCGGTATCGTCCACCAGCAGCAGCTCATGGGCATTTTTCCAATTGCCGGTAACCCGATCGAAAGCCATCAGATTGCGTGGCAGCTGCGCTCCTGCTGTACGAGCATCGAGAATGGCACTGTAAGTCGGCATCGCCCGGGCTCCGCAGGGATACATGAGTTACCGTTTGTTTAGTTGAGTGTAGAAAGGTATCCAGTAAGGCCGCTACTGAATTTTCCCAGCGTGTTTTCCAGAGCCTGCCCAGACGTCGCCGCTAGAGAACATGATCGGGACAAAGCAGAATGCATGGGACAGGGCGGTGCGGCGGGCTGACGACGGTCATATCGCCGGGTAGTGCTATTCCCCATCCCTTCTTATCTGTACAATGCGCCTCCACTCCCTACCCAGCGCCTAGGGGACCTCACTTTCAATGTGGTCATAGGTGCGCCCCCGTTGATGAGTCACACCTTATGAACACAGCTGTAACCCCCTCTCGCATCGAGAGTTTGCGCAATATTGCCATCATCGCCCACGTCGACCACGGCAAGACCACGCTGGTCGACAAGCTGCTGAGCCAGTCCGGCACGCTCGACCGCAAGGCCGAGGGGCAGGAGCGGATCATGGATTCCAACGACCAGGAGAAGGAACGCGGCATCACCATCCTGGCCAAGAACACCGCGATTCGCTGGCAGGACGGCAACGGCCGTGACTTCCACATCAACATCGTCGACACCCCCGGACACGCCGACTTCGGCGGCGAGGTGGAGCGCGTGATGTCGATGGTGGACTCGGTGCTGCTGCTGGTCGACGCCGTCGACGGCCCCATGCCGCAGACCCGCTTCGTGACCCAGAAGGCCTTCGCCCAGGGCCTCAAGCCGATCGTGGTGGTCAACAAGATCGACCGTCCCGGTGCGCGTCCCGACTGGGTCATCGACCAGATTTTCGATCTGTTCGACAACCTCGGCGCCACCGACGAACAGCTCGACTTCCCGATCGTCTACTGCTCGGCACTCAACGGCATCGCCGGCATGGACCCGGACTCCCTGGCCGAAGATATGTCGCCCATGTTCCAGGCCATCGTCGACATCGTCGAACCGCCCGCGGTAGAGCTCGACGGCCCATTCCAGATGCAGATCTCTGCGCTGGACTACTCCAGCTACGTGGGTGTCATCGGCCTTGGCCGCATCAAGCGCGGCTCGGTCAAGCCCAACCAGCAGATCGTGGTGGTCGACACCGACGGCAACACCCGCAAGGGCAAGGTCGGCCAGGTGATGACCCACTTGGGTCTGGAGCGGGTGCAGACCGAGCTCGCCACCGCCGGCGACATCGTCTGCATCACCGGTATCGACGAGCTCTCCATCTCCGACACCCTGTGCGACCCGGCCGCCGTCGAGGCGCTGCCGCCGCTGTCGGTGGACGAGCCCACCGTCTCCATGACCTTCCAGGTCAACGACTCGCCCTTCGCCGGTCGCGACGGCAAGTACGTCACCAGCCGCAACATCAAGGATCGCCTCGAGCAGGAGCTGATCCACAACGTGGCGCTGCGCGTGGAGCAGGGTGAAAGCCCGGAGAAGTTCAAGGTTTCCGGCCGCGGCGAGCTGCACCTCTCGGTGCTGATCGAGACCATGCGTCGCGAAGGCTTCGAGCTGGCAGTGGGCCGCCCCGAGGTCATCCTCAAGGAGATCGACGGCGTCAAGCAGGAGCCGTACGAAGAGGTGATCATCGACTGCGAGGAGCAGCACCAGGGCTCGATCATGGAAGAGCTCGGCTACCGCAAGGGCGAGCTGACCAACATGAACCCCGACGGCAAGGGCCGTGTGCGCCTGGACTTCATCATCCCCGCACGCGGGCTGATCGGCTTCCGTGGCCAGTTCCTGACCCTGACCTCGGGCACCGGCATCCTCACCAGCCGCTTCGACCACTACGGCCCGCTCAAGCCCGACGCCGCCATCGAACGGCGCAACGGCGTGCTGGTCTCGATGGTCGACGGCAAGGCGCTGGCCTACGCGCTGTACGCCCTGCAGGAGCGCGGCAAGCTGATCATAGACCACGGCACCGAGGTCTATGAAGGCATGCTGGTGGGTATTCACAACCGCGCCAACGACCTGGTGGTGAACCCCACCAAGGGCAAGAAGCTCGACAACATGCGTGCCTCGGGCAACGACGAGAACATCGTGCTGACCCCGCCGGTGAAGTTTAGCCTGGAGCAGGCCATCGAGTTCCTCGACGACGACGAGCTGGTGGAGATCACCCCCAACCACATCCGCCTGCGCAAGAAGTTCCTCAAGGAGCACGAGCGCAAGCGCGCGAAGAAGTAAACCGCTCCTGCGGACACGAACCGGCGCCAGCTTCTGGCGCCGGTTTTTTTTCGCCCGCGCACTCTGTCCGCACACCCTGTCCGCACACCCTGCCGCACTCTTGCAGCTGCCCGATTCTTGGCATTTCGCGCTCCCAGAACCTAGCTTGAAGCTGACCGCAACTGCCAGGGAGGCAAGAAAACACCATGTGCAAGCTGTGCAAAGCGCGCGCCGGCGCGACACGTCGCGAGTTCCTCAAGAGCACCCTGGCAGCGGGGGCCGGTGCCATGGCCGGTGGCGGCCTGCTCGCCTCCGCCAACGCCTCCCCCAGCGTCGCCTCCCCCAGCGACGAAACCCGCAGCGAGATGCCGGCACATAGCGGCGAGGCCGGGCGGCGCGTGCTGATCCGCGGCGGCCACGTGCTCTCCATGGATGAAAGCGTCGGAGACTTCGAAGGCGGCGACGTGCTGATAGAAGGCAGCCGCATCGTCGCCGTCGGTGCCCAACTCGAGGCCGACGACGCCGAGGTGATCGACGCCCGCGGACGCATCGTCATGCCGGGCTTCGTCGACACCCACCATCATCTGTTCGAGACGGCCCTGCGCAGCTTCCTGGCCGACGGCATCATGTTCGACGACGGCACGCCGGAAGGCTCGCCCAACTACATGGATCACATCCTCGGCAAGCTGACCCCGGTGTACCGCCCCGAGGATGTCTACATCAACGTGCTGTTCGGCTCACTCAGCCAGCTCGACGCCGGGGTGACCACGGTGATGGACACCAGCCAGATCCACCACAGCCCCGAGCACTCCGATGCCGCCTTGGAAGGCTTGCACGACTCCGTCCGGCGCAGCGTGTTCGGCTACTTCGAGGGCCAGGGTGAGCACACCCGATACCCGCAGGACGCCAGGCGCATTCGCGAGCAGTACTTCGCCACCGGCGAGGGGCTCTCCGCCGACGGCCTGATGACCATGGTGATGGGCGGCGAGATCTACCTGCCCGACCACGAGACCGCCTGGGCGCTGGCCCGTGAGCTGGAACTGCCGCTGGCGTATCACGTGGTCGGCAGCCTCGGCATGGCCGAGACCTTCGACGAGCTGGCGGCAAGCGGCCAGCTCGCCGAGAACCACATCCTGATCCACATGACCGGCATGAGCGACATGGCCTGGCAGGCGGTGCGCGATGCCGGCGCCCACGTGTCGCTGGCGGTGCCCATCGAGATGACCATGCGCCACGGCACGCCACCGCTGATGAAAACGTCGGAACTGGGCATTTTGCCCTCGCTTTCCAGCGACGTGGAGTGCACCATGACGGCCGATTTCTTCACCCAGATGCGCTCGACGCTGACGCTGCAGCGGATGTTCGTCAACGAGCTGGCGCTGCAGGGAGAAGAGGAGCGGCCGGCACTGCTGACGTCACGAGAGGTGATCCGCTATGCGACCATGGGCGGCGCCAAGGGGCTGAAGCTGGAGCAGCGGGTGGGCTCGCTGACGCCGGGCAAGGAGGCGGACATTCTGCTGCTGGACGCCGAGGCGATCAACGTGGCACCGCTGAACAACGTGCCGGGCGCCGTGGTCACCTTGATGGAGCGCAGCAACGTCGAGACGGTGCTGGTCGGCGGTCGCATCCGCAAGTGGCGCGGCCAGTTGCAGGGGGCGGACCTTCCCCGCCTGCGCGACGAGCTCACCGCCTCGCGCGACTATCTGTTCGAGGCCGCCGGCGTCGACCGCCGTCTGTTCGACTGAGGGCAACGCCGAGCCGCGACAAGAAAGGAGAAGCGAACCATGCATCGCCACGTGAAATGGGACGACCCCGGCGCCGACAGCGTCATGCGCCACTTCGAGAAAAACCCGGCCGGTCACTCCGACCCGGGGCCGGGCGACATTCTCTCGGCCCGCTATCAGGGCCTGGTGGTAAGGGTGAAGGTCGAGGCCTACGTCGACGGCACCAGCATCGGCGAAGTGGTGGCGCTGGTCGAGCCGTACAGCGGCAAACGGCGCAAGCTCATCGGCAAGCTGGCCCTGGGCGACACGGTGAGGCTGGCGGACGAATGCCGCGCCTTCGAGCCGCGACCGGGTGATATCGACAAGCAGGACGAGGAGCCCCAGTGACGTTCATGATCACACGGGCTTTCATGATCACACGGGCTCTCATGATCACACGGGCTCTCATGATCGCACGGCCCCGTCATCTGCCGCGTCCAACGTATCCTTAACGATTCACCACTGGCCACGAAACGGGTTCTGTCGCACAGTGTACGCGCTCACCGACAGGCCCCACCCACTCGGCCCAAGGTAGCGATATCGCGGGCTCACAAGGCCACAAGACGGATTTCGGAAACACCATGAGTACGCACAACGTCTGGACACACAAGGGCACCTTTCTGCTGGCCGCAGTCGGTTCGGCGGTGGGGCTCGGCAATCTCTGGCGCTTTCCCTACCTGACCGGCGAGAACGGTGGCGGCGCCTTCATTCTGATCTACGCCCTGACCATCTTCGCCGTCGGCATTCCGATCCTGATCGCCGAAACCATGCTCGGGCGCGCCAGCCGCAGAAGCCCGATCATGGGCATGCGCTTTCTGATCCGCACCCACAAGACCTCCCGCGCCTGGGAGTCGATCGGCTGGCTGGGTGCCGCGGCCGCCTTTCTGATCCTGAGCTTCTATTCGGTGATCGCCGGCTGGGCCATTCACTACACTTGGCAGATGCTCACCGGCTCGCTGGTCGGCGCCGACGCCGCCACCATCGGCGCCGGCTTCGATGCGCTGCTGGCCTCGCCGGGCCTGCTCACGCTCTATCACACCCTGTTCATCATCGCCTCGGGGCTGATCGTCGGCCTGGGCATCCACAGGGGTATCGAAAGCGGCCTGCGCATCATGATGCCGGCGCTGTTCGTGATCCTGCTGGTGGTGCTGGGCTACGGCATCGCCAACGGCGACTTCGGCGCGGCGGCAAGCTTCCTGTTCACTTTCAATCTGGCCGACCTGAGCCTGGAAGGCTGGCTGCAGGCCATGGGCCAGTCGTTCTTCACCCTGAGTCTCGGCATGGGCGCGATCATGGCCTACGGCGCCTACATGTCCAGTGAGGCTTCACTCAGCCGCACCGCCTTCGCCGTGGCCTTCGTCGATACCGCGGTGGCCATGGTGGCGGGTCTGGCGATCTTCTCACTGGTGTTCGGCGCAGGCCTCGACGCTGGTGCCGGCCCGGGGCTGATGTTCGTCACCCTACCGCTGGCCTTCGCCGAGATGCCCTTCGGCGCGCTGATCGGCGGCGTGTTCTTCATCCTGGTGCTGGGGGCGGCCATCAGCTCCTCGATCTCATTGATCGAGCCGGTGGCCGCCTTCCTCGTCGAGCGCTTCGACCTCACCCGTCCCCAGGCGGTGTTCGCCATGGTGGTAGCCAGCTGGGCGCTGGGCCTGCTGACGGTGATGAGCTTCAACATGTGGGCCGAGGCCAGCCCCTTCCACACTTTGTTCGGCCGCAGCGCCTTCGACTTCATCGAACTGCTGACCAACATCTTCATGCCGCTGGGCGGCCTGCTGATCGCGCTGTTCGCCGGCTGGGCGCTGACCCACTCCGAAGTGATGAAGGAGATGCGCACCAGCGAAACCTGGTTCCATGTATGGCGCTTCCTGGTACGCTTCGTGGCACCCGCTGCGGTCGCCTTCGTCTTCCTGCGCACCATTCCGCAGGTGGAAGGCTATCTGGTACCCACCGTCGGTGCCCTGGTCATCGTCGGCGCCTTTGCCGCCGGTCGCACCTTCCTGGCCGAAAACAGTCAGCAACAGTAGCAGCACGAGAAAACCGTCGCCGCCAAGAGCGGCGGCTCGATATACGCCACCCGGCCTCGCGCCATGCGCAGGGGCTGGGTGCATAACAAAGATATAAAAGTGCAGGAACCAACATGCCATCCATCATCGACGTCCGACACGTCTACAAGGCCTTCGGCGGCCTGAAGGTCATCAACGACTGCTCGATCCAGGTCGAGAAGGGCTCCATCACCGGCCTGATCGGCCCCAACGGCGCCGGCAAATCGACCCTGTTCAACATCATCGCCGGTGCCCTGCCGCTGGACAGCGGCCAGATCCTGCTCGACGGCGAGGACATCACCAACCGCCCCGCCAACGAGCTGTTCCACAAAGGCCTGCTGCGCACCTTCCAGATCGCCCATGAGTTCTCCCACATGACCGCGCTGGAGAATCTCATGATGGTGCCGCCCAAGCAGGCCGGGGAGAGCCTGTTCAGCGCCTGGCTCAAGCCGGGTCTGGTGCGCCAGCAGGAAGCCGAGGTTCGGCGCAAGGCCCTCGAGGTGATCGACTTCATCGGCCTGCACCACGTGCGCAACGAGCTGGCCGGCAACCTCTCCGGCGGCCAGAAGAAGCTGCTCGAGCTGGGCCGCACCATGATGACCGACGCCCGCGTGGTACTGCTCGACGAGATCGCCGCCGGGGTCAACCGCACCCTGCTGGGCGACCTGGTGGAGAACATCGAACGGCTCAACCGCGAGATGGGCTACACCTTCCTGGTCATCGAGCACGACATGGACATGATCGCGCGCCTGTGCGATCCGGTGATCGTGCTGGCCCAGGGCAGCGTGATGGTGGAAGGCACCATCGAAGAGATTCAGAACAATCCTCAGGTGATCGAGGCCTACTTTGGTTCTACCGCGGCCTGAGGGGCTCCACCGCGGCCTGAGGGGTTCTACCGCGGTCTGAGGGCGAGGCCACGCCTGCCCACGGTCTCGGAACAGCCACAAGAAGAACAGTAACGATAGCGCAGAGACTCCACGATGCCATTACTCGAAGCACGCGACGTGCACGGCGGCTACGGCGGCATGAACATCCTCAACGGGGTGGACATGTCGATCGAGGCCGACGAGGTCGGTGTGATCGTCGGCCCCAACGGCGCCGGCAAATCGACCATGCTCAAGGCCATCTTCGGCCTGCTCACCGTCAGCCAGGGCGAGATCCTGCTGCGCGGCGAACCGATCCACAACCTGCCGCCCAACAAGCTGGTGCAGCGGGGCATGGGCTTCGTGCCCCAGGAGAAGAACGTCTTCCCCAGTCTCACGGTGAAAGAGAACCTGGAGATGGGCGCTTTTCTCAAGCCGAACAACGTCAAACGGATGCTCAAGCAGGTCTACGACTTCTTTCCTCCGCTCTACGACAAGCGCCACCAGCCCGCCGGCGAGCTCTCCGGCGGCCAGCGCCAGATGGTCGCCATGGGCCGCGCACTGATGGCCGAGCCCGAGGTGCTGCTGCTCGACGAGCCCACCGCCGGCCTCTCACCGCTCTACATGAACGAGATCTTCGAGCGCGTGAAGGAGATCAACGCTGCCGGCGTCGGCATCCTCATGGTAGAGCAGAACGCCAAACAGGCCCTGGCCATCGCCGACAAGGGCTTCGTCCTGGCGGCCGGCAAGAACCGCTTCACCGACACCGGCGCCGCCCTGCTCGCCGACCCGGAAGTGGCCAAGAGCTTCCTGGGCGGTTGAGCCCGGAGCCCGTACTGGAGAGTAAGTCGTGAACGAACTGGTATTCTTCATCAACAACGTGATCATTGCCGGCAGCGTGACCGGCTCGATCTACGCCATCGGCGCCATCGGCGTGACGCTGATCTTCAGCATCATGCGCTTCGCCCACTTCGCCCATGCCGACATGATGACCTTCGGCGCCTTCATGGTACTGCTGCTGACCCTGGCCTTCCCCGGCGTGGGCGGCGTGGTGGGTCTTCCCACTCCCATCGTCATGCTGCCGCTGGCGATGATTCTCACCGCCGCGCTGGCCGTGGGTATCGACAAGGCGTTCTACAAGCCGCTGCGGGCCCATGGGGTCAAGCCCATCGTCATCGTCATCGGCTCGCTGGGCGTGACCCTGATGCTGCAGGGGCTGATTCGCCTGTTCGCCGGCACCAGCGCCCAGAACATGTACATGGCCGGCGAGCGCAAGGAGATCTACCGGCTCGACGTGCCGTTCGAGCTGGCCACCCGGCCGATCATCGTCACCGAGCCGCAGATCATCCTGTTCATCCTGACCATCGCCTGTGTGGTGGGGCTGCACGTGTTCCTCAACCGCACGCGGCTGGGCAAGGCCATGCGTGCCATGTCCGACAACCCGGACCTGGCGCGGGCCTCAGGCATCAACACCAACTACATCGTCTCGGTGACCTGGGTGATCGCCGGCAGCCTGGCGGCCATTGCCGGTACCCTGCTGTCGCTAGACGTGACCTTCAAGCCCGACCTGAGCTTCTTCCTGCTGCTGCCGATCTTCGCCGCGGCCATCGTCGGCGGCGTCGGCCACCCCTACGGCGCCATCGCCGGCGGTTTCGTGGTGGGCTTCGCCGAGACCCTGGCGGTGTTCAACTGGGCGGTGCTGCTGCGCCCCATCGCGCACCTGTTCCCCGAGTGGATCGAGATCCCGCGCAACCTCGCCTTCGTCGGCACCGAATACAAGATCGTGGTGCCCTTCTTCATCCTGGTGGCGATCCTGGTGTGGCGCCCCACCGGCATCTTCAAGGGTAAGGTGATCTGATGAACGCTCAACGTACCGAACGCCGGGAAGACACCGTTGTCGCGCCGTCGCGCTTCCCGCTGCGTGAAATCGTCCTGTTCGGCGCCCTGCTGGCGGTGATCCTTGGCATCTATATGGTGATGGGCACCGCCTACAGCACGCGCATGCTGGTGGAAGCCTCCTGCTACGCCATCCTGGCCCTGGGTCTGACCATCCAGTGGGGCTATGCCGGTCAGTTCAACGCCGGTGTGATGGGCTTCGTCGCCCTGGGCGGCTTCTCCGCCATGCTCTTCAGCGTGCCGGTCAACAACGCCTTCTGGGGCACCGAGCTGCCCGGCGAGCTGGGCCGGGTACTGCTCTACGGCGCGGCCGCAGCGGTGGTGGTGTACGGCGCCACCAAGCTCGACCGCATCGGGGTGCCGAAGAAGCTGCGCACCGTCATCGCCATCGTGCTGGCCGTGGTGCTCTATCTGGTGGTGATCAGCATGCTGCGCAGCGTGACCGGCGAGATCCAGTCCCGCGCCGGCTTCATCGGCGGCTTCGGCCTGCCCGCCTGGACCGGCTGGATCTTCGGCGGCGCCCTGGCCGGGGCCGTGGGCTACTTCATCGGCCATATCTGCCTGGGCCTGCGCAGCGACTACCTGGCCATCGCCACCCTCGGCATCGCCGAGATCATCAAGGCCTTCCTCAAGAACTCCGACTGGCTGACCCGCGGCACCGCCACGGTATCGCCGCTGCCCTGGCCCACCCCGGGGCCCAGCGAGCTGGGCTTCACCCTGGCCCGGGCGTTATACCTCTCGGTCACAGCAGCGATGATCGCGGTGATCTTCTTCCTGTTACACCGCGCCTATCACGCCCCCTGGGGCCGCATGATCCGGGCCATTCGCGACAACGAGATCTCCGCCTCGGCGATGGGCAAGGACATCAACAAGCGCCGCCTGGAGATCTTCGTGCTGGGCTGCATCCTGATGGGCATTGGTGGTGGGGCGCTGGCCTCGTTCAACAGCCTGTTCGACCCCAACGGCTACCTGCCGCTGAACCACACCTTCCTGGTGCTGGTGATGGTCATCCTGGGCGGCCCGGGCAACAACCTGGGCACCATCTTCGGCGCCGTGGCGGTGTACATCATCTGGCTGATGTCCGAGCCGCTGGCACTGTTCCTGATGCAGGGTGCGGTGAGCATCGGCGAGGGCTGGTTCGGCTGGCAGCCGCCGGGCAACCTCGACAGCCGCGCACTGCAGGCGCGGGTATTCGTGATCGGCCTGCTGATCACCCTGGTGCTGCGCTTCGCTCCGAATGGATTACTACCCGAAAAAGTGAAACACCACGGGTAGAGAGGAAACCAACGTCCAATAAGAAAGGCCTCGGCAAATGCCGAGGCCTTTCAGTTTGCGGTCAGACCGAAGCGATGCTTAGAGGTCGACCAGGCCCTTGCTGACGAAGGCGCCGTCCTCTACCACCATCTCGACCACTACGCCCGGTACGTCGCCGTTCTCGTCGAACTCATGGCTACCGGAAGCGCCTTCGTAGTTGATCTCTTCGCCTGCGGCGATCAGCTCGACGGCCTTTTCCCACTCGCCCGGCAGGATCACTTCGCCCGGAGCGGAGGAGACGCTGCGCAGGGCCTGGGAGAGGCCTTCACGCTCGGCGCTGCCGTTCTGCTCGATGGCCAGTGCCAGCAGGAAGGCGGCATCGTAGGCCTGGGCCGCGAACACCGCGGTGGGGTCGAGGCCGGCTGCCTGGGCAGCCTCGGCGAAGATCTCGGTGCCCGGCAGTTCGGGGCTGCCCGGACGGGTAGCGATCATGCCTTCGAGCACGTCGGCACCCACCGCCTCGACCAGCGACGAGCCCACCATGCCATCGGCGCCGGCATACTGGGTGAACATGCCGCCCTCATAGGCCTGACGCAGAATGGTCTGGCCCGAGCCGTCGGCGTAGGCCAGCACCACCAGGGTTTCGGCACCGCTGGCGGAGAGCGAGCCCAGCTCGGAGCGGTAGTCGGCGCGGCCATCCTCATGGGCCACGTTCTCGGCCACCAGGCCGCCACCCGCCTCGAAGGCTTCGGTGAAGGCATCCGCCAGGCCACGACCGTAGTCGTTGTTGACGTAGGTGACCGCCACCTCATCGAAGCCCTTGTCGAGCATCAGCTTGGCCAGGATCTCACCCTGATAGGAGTCCGAAGGTACGGTACGGAACACCAGGTCGTTGTCGTCGAGCTCGGTAACCGCCGGTGCGGTGGAAGCCGGCGACACCATCACCACCCCACCGGGAATGGCGGCACTGTTGGCCGCTGCCACGGTGGCACCGGTACACAGCGCACCGACGATGGCCGTGACGTTCTCGGTGTTGACCATGCGGTCGGCCGCGTTGGAAGCCGCCGAGGCGTCGCTACAGGTGGTGTCGGCGCTGGGCATGACCAGCGTCTGTCCGCCAAGAATGCCGCCCTGCTCATTGATCTGCTGAACCGCCAGCCGCGCGCCGTCATAGATCGGCGGCGTCAGGCTCTCGATGGGGCCGGTAAAGCCGCCGATGAAGCCGATCTTCACTTCCGCCTGCGCCGCGCCAACGAATGCTACGCTGGTGGCTGCGATCGCCATCGCTAGAACGCTTTTCTTCATGGTTGTTCTTCTCACTCTGGTTTTAACGTCTGGTTTATTACGTCTGGTTACCAAGGACAGACACACACCCTAAATCTGGAAGCCTATGAGGCAAAACACAAGCCCCCCATACCAACGATCTAGCCCGGAACTACAACGCCAACTCCCTATCGGAGATTAACAATCCCGTTTCGGCACAAACGTCGGGCGCGACCTGCAAGAAACGCCGCCGCCGGCCTTCGCCTATACTGATTGACCCGTCATGCCATCCGACAGGAGGCACCCATGCGCTCCGCTCTCCCACCCCTTGCGCTGCTGGTATCGCTCGGCCTGGCCACCGGCGCTCACGCCTTCACTCCCGCCGGCAACGACATCGTCTACGAAGTAGGCGACGAAACCTTCGAAGGCTACTACGCCGCCGCCAGCGGAGAGGCCAGCGGCACGGTACTGATCGTTCACGACTGGAACGGGCTGGACGACTACGAACGTCAGCGCGCCGACATGCTGGCCGAGCAGGGCTATGACGCCTTCGCCGTGGACCTGTTCGGCCAGGGCAATCGCCCCGAGACCCTCGACGCCCGCCAGGAAGCCACCCGCGCGCTCTACTCCGACCGCGAGCGCATGCGCGAGCTGACCCTGGCCGGCCTGGCCGAGGCACGCGAACAGGGCGCCGCGGAGAGCGTCGTCATCATGGGCTACTGCTTCGGTGGGGCCGTGGCGCTGGAGATCGCCCGTTCGGGCGAGGCCGACGACGTGGCTGGCTACACCAGCTTCCACGGCGGCGTGGCCACACCGGACGGCCAGGAGTGGCCCGAAGAGGTGCCGCCGCTGCTGATCGCCCACGGCGGCGCCGACACCAGCGTCACCATGGAAGACGTCAGCGGGCTGGTCGAAGAGCTCGAGGCCATCGAGGCCACCTACGAGATCCAGATCTACTCCGGCGCTCCCCACGGCTTCACCGTGTTCGGCGACGAACGCTACCAGCAGCGCGCCGACGAGAAGTCCTGGGCAGCCTTTCTGAGCCTGTTAGAGGAGGTGCTATGACCCGGCGATTCCGCCCCCTGCCGCTGACCGAGCTGAGCGGCAGCCATCACGAGATCGGCGCCCAGCACGGCCGCATTCACCGCCAGCTGATCCAGCGCGGTATCGACGTCTACGGGCAGCTGTTTCACGACTTCGTCGGCATTCGCTGGGAAGAGGCCCGCGACCGGGCCTGCCACTTCGAGGCGCAAATCGCCCAGGGCTTTCCCGCCATTCTCGAAGAGATGAACGGCATCGCCTGGGGCGCAGGCGTCGACTTCCTCGACATCCTGACGCTCAACTGCCGCAGCGAAATCGCCCTGACCCAGGCCAGCGGCGGCTGCTCGGCCTTCTCCCTGCAGCGCCACGGGCAACAGTGGCTGGCACAGAACTGGGACTGGCGCAGCGACCAGCTCGACAACGTGGTCGCCCTGCACGTGCACGGCGATGGCAAGCCAGCGCTGATTAGCATCGGCGAGGCCGGCATGGTAGGCAAAGTGGGGATGAACGAGCGGGGCATCGGCGTATGCCTCAACGCCATTCGCTCGCAGACCTGCGGCAGCGGGTTGCCGATCCATATCGCCCTGCGCAAGATCCTGGAGAGCGAAGACATGGAGAGCGCCCTTGCCGTGGCCACTCACGACCGGGTCTGCTCGCCCGCCCACTTCCTGCTCGCCAGCGCTCAGGTCGGCAACGAAGGGGGCCAGGCCGTGGGGCTCGAGGTTCAGCCCGGCGAGCCGGGGCGAATCGCGCCGCGCAGCGGCATCGTCACCCACACCAACCATCTCTACGCCGACAACACCCCCTGCCCGGTGCAGGACTATCCCCGGGTCGACTCACAGCCGCGGCTGTGCCGCCTCGACGCGCTGCTGCACGACGAGCTGCCGTCGAACGCTCCCCTCGACGAAGCGCGCCTGTTCGACGTGCTCAGCGACCATCAGGGCGCGCCGCTGTCGATCTGTCGTCACTTCAATCCCGACCAGCCCGCCGAAGAGCGCATGGAAACCCTCTTCTCGGTAGTGATGAATCTGAGCGAGCGCCGCCTGACTGTGCGCCACGGCAAACCCTGCGAAAGCGATGACAGTCTGAGCGTCACTCTGAGCTGAAGCGCCCCAGCCCCTCGTCACCCAGGCCAGGCTCGAGCAGCTCCCCTTTCAGGTAGCGCTCGGAGGTGAGCATGAACGAGCGCCGGAACAGCTCGTGCCGGGCCTCTTCCCGATGGAGCTGCAGCAACTCGAACTCCTCTTGAGAGAGTGTAGTGTCCTGGCGCGGGTACTCGCGGGCCAGGCGCACCGAGCACGATGTGGCACCACAGATCTGAAGGGCAGGCGTGGCCCCACGGATGGCGGTAGGTGTGAAGTACGACATTGGCGACCTCCGTTAGCGCCATTAATGATAACAATTATCATTAACTATCGGAAATCTAGCCGCTCCTCTGACCTCTGTCAATTACCGACAAGAAAAATCATTCTCATTGGAGCACATGCTTGTTCAGCCTCAGTCGGCCTGGTAAAAAGCAAGAGTTCTCATTCTCATAAGGAAGCGTCACCATGAAAGCCCTATCCGCCCTTCTGCCCGCCCTGCTCGTCAGTCTGATGAGCGCCACCGCCGTTGCCGACTCAGCCCCCGCCCACTTCAAGGGCGAGCCCGCCGACACCCTGGCCCAGGCCGTGGCCAACTTCTCCGAATACAACCAGCGCCTGGCCGAACTGCTGGCCCAGGACGAGCTGGCCATCACCGATCTCGGCACCGTGCACGAGCTGACCTACACCCTGGAGAACGCGCTGGAGAAGATTCAGGAGGAAGTGGAAGCCATGGCGCATACCCTGGAGGAAGTGCACCAGGGCTCGGAGACGGGCGACTTCGAACGCGTGCAGAGCAACGGTGCCGCCTACCTCGAGGCCGCCCAGACGCTGGTGCCCTGAACGGCTCCCCCACCAACCTAGCCGGCCAGCGCCTCTTCCACCACCGCTCGCGTTTCCGCACTCATGGGTAGCGTCAGCGCCAGCTCATGAGCCTTGGGCGACATCTTCTTCCAGGTCATCTGCACGATGCGCACCAGGTGGTCATGCTCCACCTGCTTGGAAAAGTCGGCGAAGTAGTTCTCGAGAAACACCAGGCAAGCACAGTCTTCCACCGCCTGGGTGCCCGGATCGCGGCCCAGGCCCTGCTTGCGGATCATCCGTGACACCTCGGCGGCCTCTTCAGCCGAATAGCCCGCCGCTTCCATCACCCGTGCGGTGGTTTCACCGGCGCGCTTGCCCTGATCGCGGCGCCAGGTCAGATAGCCCACACGCCCCTCGGGATACTCGCTGCGCGGCACCTCCCAGCGCTGCAGATGCTGCGAGCGCACGGCGAGCTGCACCAGCTCGCTGGGCGCTTCGACCACGCGCGCGAGCCAGGCGCTCATGCGCCCCGCATGCCACAGCTCCAGCGGCAGCGTCTCGCCCTCCACCTCTACCTGACGCGGATCCTGCGCATGCAGGGCATCCAGCTCGGTCAGCGCGCGCTGAAAGGGGGTTGGCTCAGTCATGGGGCATTCCTCGTAAATCGTTGTAGTCACAGGATACCGCACCCGGTGGGCAGCTAACGAGCCGGAGCATGAACAAGAACCACCCGCCCCATGACGAGCCAGGACAAGATGCCGCATCGCTTCGCCTTGTTGAGCGATGCGGCATTAACTAGCATTCAAAATACTTCTTAACAGACGAAGGTATGCAGATGAAACACCTTACCGTGGCCCTTCTACTCGCCCTGCTGCCCCTGGGCGTTGCCCAAGCCCAGGAAGAGACCCAGGAACAAGATCAGATGCAGGAAGAAGAACTCGTCGAACAGCTGGAACAGGCCCAAGGCCAGCCCATCGACACCCTCAAACAGGCCGTCGACGCCCTGGAACTCCGCAACGACCTGCTCGAAGTCCTGCTCAGCAAAAATGAGCTCACCGAAGGCGACATGGCCATCATTCAGCAGCTCACCGAGACCATGGAAAACGCGCTGACCAAGATCGACGAAGAGCTCGGCATCATGCGCGAACACGTGCAGGAAGTACGCTCGGGCGCCGATGCCCGTGAGCAGGAGCGTATCCGCGAGAACGGGCAGGAGTACCTGGAACGGATCAAGACGCTGATGCAATAAGCCAGGCCAACGCCCGGCGGAGCGTCGCCGGGCTACCGTTCCTAGCGCACCAGCATGCGGCCCAACACATCCTGCCCCTGGCGGCGGTGCCAGAACACCATTGCCACATGGCCGACGATCAGCGCCAGCAGCAGCCAGCCCAGCTCACCGTGCAGCAGGCTGCCCGCAGCCACCATCCACTCGATACGCTCGCCCTCGAAGCCCGACATCAGCGGAATGCCGAATGGTTCGAAGGCGCGACCCGAACCGTACTGCCGCAGCAGCGCCAGGGTCGGCACCACCAGCATCAAACCGTAGAGTGCCAGGTGCCCCAGGCGCGCTGCCCTGCTCACTGCCGGCGGCTGGCTCGCCCGGCTCGCCAGCGCCCAGAGTACTCGCACCACCACCAGCACCATCAGCAGGAAGCCTGTGGACCGATGGGTCGGCCACAGCAGCTCGTCCAGTGCGCTGTCGCCCAACAGCACCCGAACGCTGGTGGTGGTGAATTGCCAGGCCAGCAGCAGCGCCATACCCCAGTGCAAATAACGATTCACGCGCCCATAGTGGGCGTTCCCTGCAGGGCTCATGACTCATTCCTTATCACGGATCAGGAAGCGGGTTCGTTACGCCTGAAAACCCAACGATAACGACAGAATGAGGAAACCCTGTGAACAATGCGAAAGGGCTGCTCGCTTGGGATGGAATGCTTGGCTTGCGCATCCTGTGCTGCGCTCGGCATGATGAAGGCCCGACCCCTGACGCGGAGCCAGCATGTCGATCTTCTCTCGCCTGAAAGAAGTGGCCTCTCCCACCATCGGCCTGGGCTGCATGAACCTCTCCCACGGCTACGGCAGCCCGGTGCCCGAAGCCGACGCGATACGCGCCCTCGAAGAAGCCTTCGAGATGGGCTATCGCCACTTCGACACCGCCACCCTCTACGGCGCCACCGCCAACGAGCAGGTAGTGGGCAAGGCGCTGGCGAGCAAGCGCAACGAGATACTGCTGGCCAGCAAGTGCGGCATGGCCATGGACCCGGCACTGGGCAAGAAAGTGATCGACGGCCGCCCCGAGACGCTGCGCCGCCAGTGCGAAGCAAGCCTCGAGCGCCTGCGTACCGACCACCTTGACCTCTACTACCTGCACCGGCTGGACCGCCAGGTCCCCATCGAAGAGAGCGTCGGCGCCCTGGCGCGACTGGTGGAAGAGGGCAAGATTCGCGCCATCGGACTCTCGGAAATCTCCGCCGCCACCCTGCGCCGCGCCAGAACCGAGCACCCCATTGCCGCCGTGCAATCCGAATACTCGCTGTGGACCCGCAACCCCGAAATCGCCTTACTCGATGCCTGTCGCGAAGCCAACACCGCACTCGTCGCCTTCAGCCCGCTGGGCCGCGGCTTTCTGGCCGGCGCCGTGACCGATGCCAGCCAGCTCACCGAAAACGACGTGCGCCACGGCATGCCGCGCTTCAGCGCCGACAACCTGCCACGCAACCTGCGCCAGCTGGAAAAGCTCCAGGCCATCGCCAGCGAACAGGAAGTCCCCACCGGCCAGCTCGCCCTCGCCTGGCTCACCGCTCAGGGCGACGACGTGATCCCCATTCCCGGCAGCCGCTCCATCGCGCACATGCGTGAAAACCTCGCGGCGGAAAGCCTGCGCCTGGACGCCACTACCCTGGAACGACTCACCGCCCTGCTGACACCGGGCCAGGTCGCCGGCGCCCGCTACAGCGAAGCGCTGCAGAAGGAGATCGATACGGAGGAGTTTGGGGGTAGCCATGCCAGCACTTAGGCATTCTGCGGCTCCTGTGTCGGCAGGTAGGAGTGCAGCGACACGTTAGGGAACACCCGGCGCATACCGCTGGGCTCCGGGGCGTGGGCGAAGCGATCCCTCAGGCTGTAGGAGGCTAGAAACGTAGCCATATCCTTCACCACGGAGAGGGGAATACGCCTTCATTGACGTACTCTTGGATATGCTCACGATACCAGTCAGGATTTCCCTCTACCTCCTCAGCCCACGCCGACTCCACGATTGGGGAATGAAAATCCCGACTGCGATCACGGCCGCAGACTTTGCAGCTGGCGCGCCACCAGACCATGGCCTCCCCCTTGCCGGAGAAGCCAGCTACCAGGTAGTGGCGGTATTGGGACGGGGGGAAATCCCGATACCACTGCTGCAGTAGAGCATCCGTATCCGGCAGTGCCAGATCGATCTCGTAGAAGGCCTGGGTACGGTAGGAGAACCAGCGCGCCTGCACCGAGGAAGGAGCGGGCATAGGATGGGCCAGTACATTCACCCCCCCTGCCCGGGGTGGCCTGTACTCGAAACCGGAGCTGATGTTGCCCGCACGTGCGCTCCAAGAATGGTCAAAGGTCAGCTCCTCCACCCAGATGGGCCAACCTGTAGGCCCACCAACCGGCTGTACGGCAAAATCATAGCGTCGAGGTTCCGCCTCGCAGGCGGCAGTCAATAGCAACAGTGATAGCAGCAGCCCGTGGCGTAGGCATGCCATCCACTTAGGCATGCTGCGGCTCCTGTGTCGGCAGGTAGGAGTGCAGCGACACATTAGGGAGGACCCGGCGTACACCGCTGGGCTCCGGGGCGTGGGCCAGACTCTCATGAGAGTGGGTGATAAGCGAGGCATTGGATGGCTTCGACGCGAGAGTCATGTCATTCCCAAGGCGAGGGAATGATCCCATCATCGATTCGTCTCTGAGTCTGACTGCGAAAGGTTGCCGGATCGCCCACCACCTCCTCGGCCCATGCCGACTCCACGATTGGCGCATGGAAATCCTGGCTGCGATCACGGCCGCAGACTTTGCAACTGGCGCGCCACCAGACCATGACCTCCCCCTTGCCGGAGAAGCCAGCTACCAGGTAGTGGCGGTATTGGGACGGGGGGAAATCCCGATACCACTGCTGCAGTAGAGCATCCGTATCAGGCAATGCCAGGTCGATCTCGTAGAAGGTCTGGGTACGGTAGGAGAACCAGCGCGCCTGCACCGAGGAAGGAGCGGGCATAGGATGGGCCAGTACATTCACCCCCCCTGCCCGGGGTGGCCTGTACTCGAAACCGGAGCTGATGTTGCCCGCACGTGCGCTCCAGGAATGGTCAAAGGTCAGCTCCTCCACCCAGATGGGCCAACCTGTAGGCCCACCAACCGGCTGTACGGCAAAATCATAGCGTCGAGGTTCCGCCTCGCAGGCAGCGGTCAATAATAGCAGCAACAGTAGCAGCACAGGCCGCAGACGAGTCGTCCATGACCTAGGCATTCTGCGGCTCCTGTGTCGGCAGGTAGGAGTGCAGCGACACGTTAGGGAACACCCGGCGCACACCGCTGGGCTCCGGGGCGTGGGCGAAGCGGTCCCTCAGACTGTAAGGATGCTGGCGGTGAGACGTATGGATGTAACCGGCAAAGTGTTCATGCGACATGTCCAGCATCCACTGGCGCCCGCGCCGGCTGCCGTTTTGCCACCACTCGTCGATCAGAGTTTGCAGCTCGGTGGGAATGGTATGGTCTGCGTCATCCCGAAGTTCATCGAGAGGCACCCAGGCTCGCTTCGTCTCTTCGTACATCTGATGCAGGGCGTAGATGGCCAGCTCCTTGCGCGTGGCACGGCGTTCGATCTCGAGTACATCCCTGCCATCCACGCGAATGTCGAGTCCTCTCGCCTGCGCCTCCGCCTGAGCCCGGCGAATCGTCTCCCCATTGGCCCCCAGCCCAGCACGGCGGCGCACGATCAGCTCCTCATGGTTGGCAAAGCCCAGATCGAGATTGGGGTTCTCATAGCCACCGCCGATATCGGCGTGTACACCTGGAAGCGCAATCTCGGCGAAGTTGCCGGGGTGGTTGCCCTGGGCATCGGCGATGCTGTTGAGCGGGAAGTTACGGCGGATCTCGTGATGGGCGGTGAGCTGCACCACGCGGGCGGCACTACCCGAGGCGATGTAAAGGTCGAAATCGAGGTTACTGTCGGTACCGGGCCGGTAGAAGCTGCCCACGGTATCGAACAGCCCGACGAAGCGAACCTGCGGGAAAGGAATGGGCCTGGGTGGAAAGGCCAGAATGCGGCGCAGCGGTGGTTGATACATTGACCTGACGAGGCGAAAGTCCGGTACCAGTAGAGTTTCCGGCCAGCGATGGATCAAATTGACGAAGTGCCTGGCCAGAGCCGCACCGCGGCTGAAGCCAAATACATCGAAGGTGACCAGCGAATCGCGGGGGTTGGCCTCTAGGATCTGGCGGACCTCGGTCAGCGCCTGTTCGATACGCGCATGGCCACCCTCCGGCCCGACCCCGGTGCCCATGCCGATGGCGTTCTCGGGAGCCACGAAGCCATCTTCGCTCTCCCGACCGGCAATTGTGCCCACACCTTGGATATAGATAGGGTAATAGCCGTTAGCCGCATCGTTCGGATACAAGTCATGCAGCTTGGCCACATTGGTGATATCGCGGTCGGGCAGTTGCCGGTCGTTGTGCATGTTGTTGCCGGTGCCATCGAAGAACACACCGATTTGCAGCGTGCGTGGTTTCTCCGGGGTATCGGGGATAGGCGGTTCAGGCCGGTACTCTTGGGGTGGTGTCCGGTCATCCGCTGGCCGTGAAGCGGAGCGGGACGACACGGGGCGCTCGGCTTGTCGTAAGCGCTCCTCCTCCCAGGGGTCCAAAGGATCGGGGTCGAAGCGTTCGTCCAGCCGGGTTTTCATGGCATCCTTTTCCTTTTTCAGGCTCCACGCTGCGCGTGGGGCTTTTTGTAATAGCGCGTCCAAGCAAGTTGGCCCAGCGCCGGAGAGGCGCCATATAGCTTATCGATTTGAGCAAGCAGCGAAATGGCACATTTCCTACAAAGGCCGTATGCAATCTCTGACAATTAGGCTAGGTACTGCACTCTGTTCGCTTTGCTGTAGTTCCCATCAGGCAATACGTGCGTGCCACTACACATTTGCCTCAACCAGCTTCATACCGAAGCGATTGTTTCTACCCACGTGGCCCATGCGGGCCGCGACGAAGAGGCCGGGTTCCAGGCGCGGGAGGACTTCCAGTTTCTATCCGAGCGGTCCGCGCGGGCCGCGACACAGCCCGGCGATGACGGCGCTAGTGGACGCCGAGTTTCTATCCGCGCGACCCGTGCGGGCCGCGACACTCCACCGACTACCTCATCACATATTCTCCGGGAGTTTCTATCCGCGCGGCCCATGCAGGCCGCGACGAACGCCGGTTTGCGGTCCTGGCTGGCCTTGATCGAGTTTCTATCCGCGCGACCCAGACGGACAGCGACCAGCACCGCCTTCACACCTTCGACGGAGTAACCCCGGTTTCTATCCGTGCGGGCCGCAACGACGCGGCCATCTCCCAGGCCACGGGCGATCTGAAGTTTCTATCCGCGCGACCCGTGCGAGCCGCGACCAACGCGGCGGCCGTAGCCCTTGGCCAGGTAGTCGTTTCTATCCGCGCGGCCCGTGCGGGCCGAGACGGCGCAGCACGTACGTGTCACCGGTGTCGGTCTCGTTTCTATCCGCGCGGCCCGTGCGGGCCGAGACGTCCGCGCATCTCGTAGCAGGGCCCGGCGATGTCGTTTCTACCCGCGCGACCCGTTCGAGCCGCGACCGGCAGATCGCGTCCTCGAGGCCCACATGGGAGATGTTTCTATCCGCGCGGCCCGTGCGGGCCGCGACGGTTCGATGCTGGCCGAGATGATGCGCGCCATCAAGTTTCTATCCGTGCAGCCCGTGCGAGCCGCGACACGGCATCACCGCAGCCGATGCCAAGAAGTGGCTGTATCTATCCACGCGACCCGTGTGGGCCGTGACGCGTATGGCGCGGTATTAACCTGGGCATAGTTGCCGTTTCTATCCGTGCGGGCCGCGACGCTTTGATGCGCTCCCAATCGACGCCAGCAACGTGCATGTTTCTATCCGCGCGACCCATGCGAGCCGCGATGTTGTGCCCTGAGCCAGACGCAGCACTGTCTCCGCTTTTCTATCCGCGCGGCCCATGCGGGCCGCGACACGCATGAGGTGCGGATCGTCACGCGATTGACGAAGTTTCTACCCACACGGCCCGTGCGGGCCGCGACGACCTGGCCGTCATAGCCACGGCCCCGGTACAGGGGGTTTCTACCCGCGCAGCCCGTGCGAGCCGCGACTTTTCCCGCCTTCTCGAGATAGGCAGGGTAGGGGATGTTTCTACCCGCGCGGCCCGTGCGGGCCGCGACCTAAACTACAGCGCCTTCGGGTTAACTACGCGGTAGTTTCTATCCGCGCGGCCCGTGCGAGCTGCCATATGTGCCATCACCGAGGCGCCAAGCACTTCGACCTGTTGCTATCCGCGCGGCCCATGAGAGCCACGACAGCACACCAGCACCGGACGCCTCGTTGTCGAGCTGTTTCTATCCATGCGGCCCATGTAGGACACGACAAGGACACCCTCTTGTCGAGGCCGCTTACTACGAGTTTCTATCCGCACGGCCCGTGCGGGCCGCGACGAGTTCACCCAGGAGTGACCACCCCATGAGCGAGTTTCTATCCGCGCGGCCCGCGACGTGGGCAAGTACCCGCGCAACGCCACCGACAAGGAGTTGCTATCCGCGCGGCCCGTGGGGACCGCGACTTGTAATTTCGCCTGTCATGGTGGAGCCGTAAACTTTGTTTCTATCCGCGCGACCCGTGCGGGCCGCGACCTGTTCAACCTCAAGCCCGACACGGTGCTGGTCGAGTTTCTATCCGCGCGGCCCGTGCGAGCCGCGACCACGCCGCCGACGACGTTCGGGTCGATGGTCCCGTTTCTATCCACGCGACCCGTGCGGGCCGCGGCTGCCGTGTGCTTCGTTCGCTTGACCGACATAGGCCATGTTTCTACCTGTATAGGCCATGTTTCTACCTGTACGGGCCGCAACGTCAGGCAAGCCCATCCATTCACCCGGTATATCCTCGTTTCTATCCACGCAGCCCGTGCGGGCCGCGACACGGGATCTGGCCTTGCCAGTTGTTGCCGTCGCCGTTTCTATCCGTGCGGGCCGTGCGGGCCGCGACCTTGAGCAAATCAAGACCCGCTCATATGACATCTTGTTTCTATCCGCGCGGCCCGTGCGGGCCGCGACGATGATCACCACCAATGCCTTGGTGCTGGGCACGTAGTTTCTATCCGCGCGGCCCGTGCGGGCCGCGACACCTGACCAGACCCCGCCAGTGGCACGGTGATCTGTTTCTATCCGCGCGGCCCGTGCGGGCCGCGACGTTTTTGATATTGCGTCAGAGAGGTTTGATAACATGTTTCTATCCGCGCGGCCCGTGCGGGCCGCGACATGCACGTTGAGATTGTTTCCGGTCATTGCGATGTGTTTCTATCCGCGCGGCCCGTGCGGGCCGCGACCAAATCCCTCAGGTGATCGCCGTGACCCTGATTGCGTTTCTATCCGCGCGGCCCGTGCGGGCCGCGACGTGGCCTGGTGCGCCGACGATCTCACCGATCTGAGGTTTCTATCCGCGCGGCCCGTGCGGGCCGCGA